>NZ_JBEYXJ010000182.1:0-8959 GCF_040645015.1 Streptomyces sp. NPDC046881
TACGGCTACCAGGTCACCAACGTCGAGGCGTCGATGTCCTCGCCCTCGTCGCTGCTGCACTGGACCCGCCGCATGATCGAGATCCGCAAGCAGAATCCTGCCTTCGGACTGGGGTCCTATACCGAGCTGCCGTCGTCGAACCCGGCGGTGCTCGCCTTCCTGCGCGAGTACGAGGACGACCTCGTGCTGTGCGTCCACAACTTCTCCCGCTTCGCGCAGCCCACGGAGCTGGACCTGAGCCGGTTCGGCGGGCGGCACCCCGTCGAGCTGTTCGGCGGGGTCCGGTTCCCGGCGGTCGGCGAGCTGCCGTACCTGCTCACCCTCGCGGGGCACGGCTTCTACTGGTTCCGGTTGCGCGCGGAACCCGTGTAGCGCGGTCCGGTGGGGCGGTGCGGCGTTTCCACCGCCCCACCCGGGGCACGCATCAGTAACACCCCGACGACCCCCGGGGAAAGGACGTGACGCCCATGGCGGATACGGTCACCTCTTCCGGCACCACCCCTCTCCTCACCTCGCTCGACCCCTTGCTGCGCGCCTGGCTGCCCCGGCAGCGCTGGTTCGCGGGCAAGGGGCGTCCGGTCACCGGGTTCACCCCCGTGTCGGTCACCGAACTACTGCCGCCCGACGGCCGGCTGGGCCTCTACCACCTGCTGCTGCGCGTCCACCAGCCCGCGGCGCCGGGCGCCCCGCCGCACCCGGGCGACTGCTACCAGCTCCTGATAGGCGTGCGCGAGGCGCTGCCGCCCCGGCTGGCGCCCGCGCTCATCGGCCATGTGACCGAGGGTCCGCTCGCCGGACGCACGGTCTACGAGGCCCTGCACGACCCCCGGCCCGCCGAGGTGCTGCTGGAGGCCCTGCGCACCCGGGCCCGCATCGGCGCGCTGCGCTTCGAGCGGGAGTCCGGGCAGCAGATACGGGCGGGCCTGGTGGCCCGGCTGATGACCGCCGAGCAGTCCAACTCGTCGGTGGTCTACGGAGATACGTTCATTCTGAAGCTGTTGCGCCGGGTGGTGCCCGGCGTCAACCCCGACCTGGAGATACCGCTGGCCCTGGCCCGCGAGGGCTGCCCCCGGGTGCCCGCGCCGACGGCCTGGCTGCACGCCGACGTGGACGCGCAGTCGTACGTGCTGGCCGTGCTCCAGCCGTTCGTGAGCGGGGCCTCCGACGGCTGGGAGCTGGCCCTGCGCGAGCTGGCCAAGGGCGAGGACTTCGCCGCCGAGGCCCGCGCGCTGGGCCGGGCCACCGCCGAGGTGCACACCGCGCTGGCCCGCGCCCTGCCGACGGTCACCCTCGGACCCGCCCAGCTCCGGCTGCTGGTCGACGGCATGGCCGAGCGGCTGGCGGCGGCCGTGCAGGCGGTGCCGGCGCTGCGGCCGTACGAGGACGGGCTGCGCTCGGCGTACGCGGCGCTGGCCGACCTGGCCGCCGAGGGCCACACCTGGACCGCCCAGCGGGTGCACGGCGATCTGCACCTGGGGCAGTGCCTGCGCTCGCCGTCCGGGAACTGGTCGCTGATCGACTTCGAGGGCGAGCCGGCCCGGCCGCTGGCCGAGCGGCGCATGCCGCAGCCACCGGTGCGGGACATCGCGGGGATGCTCCGCTCCTTCGACTACGCGGCCCACTCGGTGACCCCGCCCGCCCCGGAGTGGGCGCACGCCTGCCGGGCCGCCTACTGCTCCGGGTACGCCGAGGTCGCCGGCCGCGATCCGCGCACCGACCCGGTGCTGCTGCGGGCCTACGAGACCGACAAGGCGGTCTACGAGGTCGTCTACGAGGCCCGGCACCGCCCCGACTGGCTGCCCGTGCCGCTGACCGCGGTGCGCCGCCTCGCCCTGCCCGACCAGGAGGCTCGTCCGTGACCCCCAAGGCCAACAAGCCGTCCCCGGCCAAGAAGGAAGCCACGGCCCGGAAGAAGGCCGCCGCCCGGAAGGCGCCGGCCCAGGAGGTCCCCGCGCAGGCGCCGGCGCCCGCCGTGGAGGTCGCCGTGTCCCCGGCCGTCGACGCCGGCGACCGCGCGCGGCTGCTGGCCGGCACGCACCACGATCCGCACTCCGTGCTGGGCGCGCACCCGGTGCCGGGCGGCGTCGCGCTCCGCGCGTTCCGCCCGTACGCGCAGGCGGTCACCGTGGTCGCGGACGGGCTGCGGGCCGAGCTGCACGACGACGGCGACGGCTTCTTCTCCGGCCTGCTCCCGCTCGCCGAGGTCCCCGTCCACCGGCTGCTGGTCACCTACGACGGCACGGTGCACGAGACGGAGGACGCCTACCGCTTCCTGCCCACCCTCGGCGACCTGGACCTGCACCTGATCGGGGAGGGCCGGCACGAGCAGCTGTGGCAGGCGCTCGGCGCGCACGTCACCACCCACCAGGGGGTCACCGGCACCCGGTTCGCGGTGTGGGCGCCGAACGCGCGGGGCGTGCGGGTCACGGGCGGCTTCAACTTCTGGGACGGCACGGGTCACCCGATGCGCTCGCTCGGCGGCACCGGGGTCTGGGAGCTGTTCGTGCCGGGCATCGGCGAGGGCGAACTGTACAAGTTCGAGATCACCCGCCCGGACGGCTCGCGCACCCTGCGCGCCGACCCGCTGGCCCGCCGTACCGAGGTGCCGCCCGCCACCTCCTCGATCGTGTGCGCCTCGCACCACGAGTGGGGCGACGGGGAGTGGCTGGCGCACCGGGCGGACACCCCGGTCCACGAGGCGCCCTTCTCGGTCTACGAGGTCCACCTGCCCTCCTGGCGTCCGGGCCTGACGTACCGCGAGCTCGCCGAGGAGCTGCCCGCGTACGTGCGCGAGCTGGGCTTCACGCACGTGGAGCTGATGCCGGTCGCCGAGCATCCCTTCGGCGGTTCGTGGGGCTACCAGGTCACCGGGTTCTACGCGCCGACGGCCCGGCTCGGCACCCCGGACGACTTCAGGTACCTGGTGGACCGGCTGCACCAGGCCGGTATCGGGGTGCTGATGGACTGGGTGCCGGCGCACTTCCCGCGCGACGACTGGGCGCTCGCCGAGTTCGACGGGCGCCCGCTGTACGAGCACCACGATCCGCGGCGGGCCGCCCACCCCGACTGGGGCACGCTGGAGTTCGACTTCGGGCGGCGCGAGGTGCGCAACTTCCTGGTGGCGAACGCCGTGTACTGGTGCGAGGAGTTCCACATCGACGGGCTGCGCGTGGACGCGGTCGCCTCGATGCTCTACCTGGACTACTCGCGCGAGCCGGGCCAGTGGACGCCGAACGAGCACGGCGGCCGGGAGAACCTGGACGCGGTGGCGTTCCTGCAGGAGATGAACGCCACCGTGTACCGGCGCTGCCCGGGTGTGGTGACCGTCGCCGAGGAGTCGACGGCCTGGGACGGTGTCACCCGGCCCACCCACCACAAGGGTCCCAGCGGCTTCGGCGGGCTCGGCTTCGGCCTGAAGTGGAACATGGGCTGGATGCACGACTCGCTGCAGTACATGAGCCACGAGCCGGTGCACCGCGCCTACCACCACCACGAGATGACGTTCTCGATGGTGTACGCCTACAGCGAGAACTACGTCCTGCCCATCTCCCACGACGAGGTGGTGCACGGCAAGCGGTCGCTGGTGTCGAAGATGCCGGGCGACTGGTGGCAGCAGCGCGCCAACCTGCGCGCCTACCTCGGCTTCATGTGGGCCCATCCCGGCAAACAGCTGCTGTTCATGGGCCAGGAGTTCGCCCAGGGCGCCGAGTGGTCCGAGGCGCGCGGGCCCGACTGGTGGCTGCTCGACCCGGAGTACGGCGCCGAGGCGGACCACCGGGGCGTGCGGGACCTCGTGGCGGACCTGAACGCGGTGTACCGGGCGGCTCCGGCGCTGTGGCAGCGGGACACCGACCCGGCGGGCTTCGAGTGGATCACCGGGGACGCGGCGGACGACAACGTCTTCGCGTTCCTGCGCCGCGACGCCGAGGGCACCCCGCTGCTGGCGGTCTCCCACCTGTCCCCGGTGGTCCGCCACGACTACCGGCTCGGGGTGCCGGACGACGTCCCCGCCTGGGTGGAGGTGCTCAACACCGACGCGGCCCGCTACGGCGGCGGCGACGTCACCCACCCGGACGTCGTCAAGCCCGAACCCCAGCCCTGGCACGGCCGCCCGGCGAGCATCCGGCTGACCCTGCCGCCGCTGGCGACGGTGTGGCTGCGCCCGGCCTGACCTGCCCTTTGCCCTCCGCCCCACCCTGCGCCTACGCTCGGCGCCCGGTGGGGCGAAGGGGGAGGACATGCGGTGGATCGTCGTGGCGCTGGGGGCGGTGGCGGCGGCTGTGACGGGCTGTGCGCCGGACAGGATGTGCACCCAGGCGGACATGGAGTCGGGTGTCGCCGTGCTGTGGCGGCCCGCCGACTTCGGGGCGCGGCAGGACGCGGTGACGGTACGGCTGTGCGTGGACGGCCGCTGCGCCGAGCGGGCGTCCGGTGATCCCGGCGATCCGTTCCGGTCGCTGTCGGTACGGCTCCCGGACGACGTCGGCGCCGGCCCGGTACCGGTGCGGCTGACGGTGACCTCCCGGAAGGACGGCCGGGTCGTCGTACGGGACAGCCGGCGGGCTCGGCTCGCCGAGCAGCACCCCAACGGCCGCGCCTGCCCGCCCACCGCCTGGACGGCGGCCTTCCGGGCGCATCCGGAGAAGGGGCTGACGTCGACGCAGGGCATGGACCTGCGCAGGACGCCCGGCACGGCACGGGAGCGGCACACCGGCGGCCCGTCCGGCGGATGAGGCGCGGCCGGCCGGGGGCCCGGGGGCGGCTGCCCCCGGAAGGACCGCCCGCCGTCCCCGCCGTCACCCGCCGTGGGCCAGGCCCGGCGGCAGCGACCCCGTGTGCAGCACGCCGAGCCGCTGGGTGGCCCGGGTGAGGGCCACGTACAGGTCGCTCGTGCCGTAAGCGCCCGGCTCCACCACCAGGACGGCGTCGAACTCCAGGCCCTTGGACTGGCGGGGGTCGAGCAGGACGACCGTCCGCGTCAGATCGGGTTCGGCGCCGGCCGTGACGCCTTCCAGGCGGGCGGCCAGGGAGCGGTGCAGGGCGCGCGGGGCGATCACCGCCAGCCGGCCCTCCGCCGGGGCGAGTTCGGCGACCGCCTTGGCGACCGCGCCCGGCAGGTCGTCGGGGACGTGGCGCACCCAGGGGTGTTCGCCGGTGGAGCGGACCGAGGCGGGCGGCTCGAAGTCCGGGTGCTCGGCGCGGACCACGGCCGCCGCCAGGTCCATGATCTCCGCCGGGGTGCGGTAGTTGACGCCCAGCCGGGTGTGCTCCCAGCGGTCCTCGACATAGGGGGCGAGGATGTCCGCCCAGGAGCCGACGCCGGCCGCCTCCGCCGTCTGGGCGGGGTCGCCGACCAGGGTCATCGAGCGGGTGGGGCTGCGCCGCATCAGCAGCCGCCAGGCCATCGGCGACAGCTCCTGCGCCTCGTCCACGATGATGTGCCCGAACGCCCAGGTGCGGTCGGCCGCGGCCCGCTCGGCGGCGCTGCGGTGGTCGGCCTCCTCCTGCCGCTCGGCGAACCGCTCGGCGTCGATGATGTCGTGCGCGGACAGCACCTCGGAGGCGTCCGGGTCGTCGGCCTCCTTGTCCTCGAACTCGTAGGTCCGGGAGGCGTAGGAGACGTCCAGCACGCCCTGGGCGTATGCCACCTGGGTCTCGCGTTCGCGTTCGGCGCGGGCCCGCGCCGCCCGGTCGTCCTCGCCGAGGAGTTCGGCGGCCTCGTCCAGCAGGGGCACGTCGGCGACGGTCCAGGCCCGGGTCACCGGGCGGCGGATCGCGTCGGCGTCCTCCTCGGGGAGGTAGCGCTCCGGTGCGGCGAGGAAGTCGGCGACCAGCCGCTGCGGGGTGATCCGGGGCCACAGCTGGTCGACGGCGTCCCAGACCTCGGGGTTCTCGGCGAGTTCGTCGCGGATCTGGGTGATGTCGGAGGCGTCGAGCAGGCTGCTGCCGTCGTAGGGGTCGGTGCCCACGCGCTCGGCGTACAGCTCGGTGAGCGTGTTGAGGATGTGCCCCTCGAAGTGCTCGCGGGCCGCGTTGTGGGGCAGCTTGGCCGCGCGGGTGCGCTCGCGGGCGACGTTCACCAGGCCGTCGTCCAGCATGAGCACCTCGCGGTCGTGCTCGATCGCGATGACCGGGTCGGGCAGCGCCTGCCGGTCGCGGACGACGGCGGCGAGCACGTCGGCCATGCCGGCGCGACCCTTGACGGCAGCGGCCTCGGGCGTGTCGGCGGCGGTGGCCTGCACGCCGGGGAACAGCTCGCCGACGGTGGCCAGCAGCACGCCGGTCTCGCCGAGGGAGGGCAGCACCTCGCCGATGTAGCCGAGGAAGGCCGGGTTCGGGCCGACGATGAGGACGGCCCGGCGGGCCAGCAGCTCCCGGTGCTCGTACAGCAGGTAGGCCGCCCGGTGCAGGGCGACCGCCGTCTTGCCGGTGCCGGGGCCGCCCTCCACGACCAGCACGCCCCGGTGCGGCGCCCGGATGATGCGGTCCTGGTCGGCCTGGATGGTCTGCACGATGTCGCTCATCCGGCCGGTGCGGGCCGAGTTCAGCGCGGCCAGCAGGACGGCGTCGCCGCTGGGGTCCTCGTGCCCGGTGCGGGTGGCGTCGCCGAGGTCGAGGATCTCGTCGTGCAGGGAGGTGACGGTACGGCCCTCGGAGGCGATGTGCCGGCGGCGGCGCAGGCCCATCGGGGTGTGGCCGGTGGCCAGGTAGAAGGGACGGGCGACGTCGGCCCGCCAGTCGATGAGGACCGGGGTGCGCTCGGTGTCGTCCTCGCGCAGCCCGATGCGGCCGATGTGGTGCTCGGTGCCGTCGGCGAGGTCGATGCGGCCGAAGCAGAGCGAGCCGTCCACGGCGTTCAGCGCGGCGAGCAGCCCCGAGCGCTCGGCGACCAGGATGTCCCGCTCCAGCCGGGCCTGCATGGGCTTGTCGCCCTGGGCGAGCGCGTCCGCGACGGAGGTCTCGGCCTCGCCGCGCAGCACGTCCACGCGCGCGTACAGTCCGTCGACGAATTCCTGCTCGTGCCGGATTTCATCGTCAGGAAATTCGGTGTTTGACAATTCCGCTCCCGCCCGGATATACTGTGCTCAGTAAACGTCATTCGTGACCTTTCACATCGTCGCCGAAATGAAGTCACGAATCATTGAATATACGCACAGGAATCCCCCGAGCGCAATTGCCCGGGGGATTTTTTTGCGGACGGGGTCCGCTTTAAAGCACGTCCTCCAGCTCCTCCAGGAGGCGCCGCTTGGGCCGCGCCCCCACCATCGACTTCACGGGCTCACCGCCCTGGAACACCATGAACGTCGGCATCGACAGCACCTTGTACGCGTTCGTGGTCTCCGGGTTGTGGTCCACGTCCAGCTGGACGACCTTCAGCCGCTCCCCCTCCTCCGCGGCGAGGGCGCTCAGCACCGGCGCCATCTGCCGGCACGGCGGACACCAGTCCGCCGTGAACTCCACCAGCACCGGCAGTTCCGATGCCAGCACCTCCTTCGCGAAGTCCGCGTCCCCTACCTCGGGCACACCCGCCGCCTTCGTCACCGCTCCTGCCCTCCCAGTTCGCACAGGGGTTCCGGACCTCCCGGAACCAGCGCCTCGACGGCCAGCTCGTCCCGCGCCCGCTCGGCCCGCGCCAGCTGCCCGGCGACCGATGCGCGTACCGCCGACAGCTGCCCGATGAGCGCGTCCAGCTCGGCCAGCTTGCGCCGGTAGACCACCAGCGCGGCCGGGCAGGAGTCGCCCTCCGGGTGCCCGGCGCGCAGGCACTCCACGAACGGCCGCGTCTCCTCCAGGTCGAACCCGAAGTCCTGCAGCGTGCGGATCTGCCGCAGCAGCCTGAGGTCGTTCTCGTCGTAGGTACGGTGTCCGTTGCCGTCACGCCGGGCCGGCAGCAGCCCCCGGGCCTCGTAGTACCGCAGGGTGCGTGTCGTGGTCCCGGCCCGCGCGGCCAGCTCGCCGATGCGCATGACCACGACGGTAGGGGTTGACGTCGGCGTCAACGCAAGGGCGCGGGGAGAACCCGCGGCTAGACATGCACCATGCCCGCCGACTCCTCCACCTCCAGCAGGGACGCGCTGCGCCGCTCCTCCTCGAACTTCCGGCGTCCGCCGCGCAGGCCGAACAGCCGCTTGGTCAGGGCGATGTAGAGGACGGCGAGGACGTTGAGCACGAGGGTGGTGATCTTCAGCCAGCTGATGTGCTCGGTGAGTTCGTAGATCTCCAGCGGCAGGAAGGCGGCCGTCGCGACCACCGTCAGGTACTCCGCCCAGCGCTTGGCGTACCACAGGCCGACCGCCTCGATCAGCTCGACCAGCGCGTAGGCGAGCAGCAGGCCGGCCACCAGCAGCAGCGTGGAGTGCCGGTAGCCGAACGCCTTCTGCACGGAGCCGACGACCGGCGAGTGGTCGAGGTCGTAGTGGAAGTGCCGGAAGACCGGGCGGAAAACGTCCAGGTACTCGTCGAACAGGCGGCGGACGGCGTCCTGGCTGTTGCTGAACTTCCACACGGCGGCCGCGACCAGGACGATGAACACCCCGCGCACGGCCCGCTCGATCGCGAGGAAACGCAGCACGAACAGGTCCCGGATCACTCTGCCGCGCGGCACCAGCGGCGCCTCGGCGGCCGGTCCGGAGCCGCGCGGCTCGCCGAGCACGAAGTCACCGCAGCGCAGGCACCGCCAGACCTCCCCGAGCGCGGTCTGGGCGTGCAGCCGGATCCGCAGCCGGGGGTCGTCGGGCGCGTAGGTCACATGGCCCTTGCGCGCGCAGGTCCGCCGGTCCCAGTCGATCGTCATCCCCCGTGCCTCCACACTTTCGGCGAGTCGTCCGTACGGGCGCCCCGGGTACGGGCACCACACGTACGGACGCCGTACGCGAACGTGGCGGTTCGGGTTTTACGGGACGGGACGCCCGCCGGCCGGGGTGGGAGGGGGGGGGGGGGGCCGGCGGGCGGCCAGGTG
>NZ_JBEYXJ010000183.1:0-8797 GCF_040645015.1 Streptomyces sp. NPDC046881
ACGTGACCACCCCCCACCGTATGGGCCCCCCAACCAACACAATCTGGCCGGGGGTGGCGCGCGCGCCCCCCCCCGGGGGGGTGGGGCTCTCCCACGACGCCGGGGGCGACCGCTCGCAGACCGTCCGGGCGATCCGGGAGTGGCTGCCCTACCTGCTCGACTCCGGGTACCGCCTCACCGTGCCGCCCCGGCGCGCCTGACGGTCCCCGGCCCCACCGTCCCGCCGGGCCGCGGCGGTTCACGTGACCGCGGCCAGGCGGGCGAAGACGACGACGTTCCCCTCGTAGCCGTTCTGCTTGGAGAAACCGCCTCCGCAGGTGATGACCCGGAGCTCCGGCGTCCCCTTCGAGCCGTACACGCGGTCGCCGGGGAAGTTGTTCTTCGCGAAGACCTCGACGCCGTAGATCTCGAACACCGCGGTCTTCCCGTCCTGGCGCAGGACCTCGATCTGGTTTCCCTTCGTCAGCGCCCCGAGGCCGTAGAACACGGCGGGGCCCCGCTGGTTGTCGACGTGGCCGACGATGACCGCGGTGCCCTTCTCGCCCGGGGACACGGCGCCGGTGAACCAGCCGGCCAGGCCGGGGTTCTCCGGCGGCGGCGCGGCGACCCAGCCGTCCGCGTCCAGCCCGACCTGCACGACGGGCGCGTCCACCCGGATCGCCGGGATGCGGACCCGCTGCACGGGGGAGAACGGCAGGGCGGTGGGCGCGGGCGCGAAGGTGCCCAGGGTGGCGCGGCTGTCGGGGGCCGCCGCCGAGGCGGGCTGCGGCGGGCCGACGTCGAACTCCCCGGAACCGTTGCGGATCAGGGCCAGACCGGTCAGCAGAACAAGCGCTATCACGCCCCAGGGGGCGCGCTTCCTCCGCCGCTCCTCCTCTTCGGCCAGCTCGGCCAGCTTGGACGCAGACATTCGCCATCCCCTCTCGACGCGGTCGCCGCCACGCCCGTCGCGCATGGGAAAACGCTAAGTCCCGCGCGGGCGACGGGCGACGGGGCGATCGGCGAACGGGTGGCCGCCCGCACGCTCGGTGAGCCATCCGAGTTGCCGTTCTCAGGAATTTTCTGACGGTCCGTGACCTGCGGCAATATCCGATTGTGTGGTTGTCCGTCGGCGTGTCGGATCACCAGGACGGACCATTCTCGACATGCGGGCGTGTTCCGCGCGTCCCAGGGTCTGTACGGGAGGTGATTTCTCGCCGATCCACCGGGGACGGGACCCGGTGACCTCCCGCGGAGGATCACATGCGCAACCAACGTGCCCTGGCGGCGGCGTGCACCACGGTCGCCGTGCTCGGGCTCGCCGCCCCCGTGGCTGTCGCGGACGGCATGGGCAACGGGGGCGGTCCGAGCAGCACCGACAACACCACCGTCATCGTGCCCGGCACCGGCAACATCGGCACCTTCAGCGGGGGTGGCGTCATCCCCGGCACGGGCAACCTCAACGGCAACGGCCGCTTCAACGGGAACGGGAACTTCAACGGCAACGGCAACTTCAACGGCAACGGGAACTTCAACGGGAACGGCCGTGAGGGCTTCGGCAACGGCCGTGGGGGCGAGGGCGGGAACAACGGCCGTGGCGGAGAGGGCAACGGCCGTGGCGGCGAGGGCGGGAACAACGGGCGCGGGGACCGGGGGGACCGGGGGGACCGCGGGGACGACTTCGGCCGCGGGAACGGACTCGGCGGGGAAGGGGGCCGCGGAGAGGGCTTGGGCAACTCCCGCGACATCTTCGTCACACCCGACATCGTGCCCGCCGGCGGTCGCGTCACCATCATCGTGAACGGCTGCCGCAGCGGCACGGCGAGCTCCGACGCCTTCGGCGTCACCGACCTGGAGTCGTTCCGCGACGACACCGCGCGGGGTGTCGCCACCGTCGACCGCGAGGCCCGCCGCGGCCGCTACGACGTCACCGTCCGCTGCGACGGCCGCACCATCACCCGCCGGGACGCCTTCACCGTGATCGGCGGTGTCAGCGGCGGGTTCGGCGGCAGCAGGACCAGCGGCGCCACGCCCACCGACGTGGCCATCGGCGGTGGCCTGGTGGCCTCCGCCGTGGTCGGCGGGGGCGCCTTCTGGCTGCGCCGCCGGCACGAGAAGCGCGTCTGAGTTCCCGGTGCGCCGTCGGGCCACCGGATCCGCCCCCGTCCCCGACCCGTGCACGTCGACAGGCCTTCGCCCCGGTTCCTCGCGGAAGTGGGGGCGAAGGCCTGTCATGGCCGCCGTGCCGGCCGGGGCTATCCGCCGGCGCCCGGGAACATGCTGAGGAACGGCTCCGCGGTGACCGCGATGCCGCGGCTGTAGGGCGCGTCCAGGTCCCAGATGAGGAACAGCATGAAGGCGATGGTCGCGGAGAACAGCCCGGCCAGGACCAACTCGCGCCGGGTGCGCCGGATCTGGAGCGCGAACACCATGCCGATGGTGATCAGCGCCCCGGTCAGCAGCCCCCACCACACCACCGGGGGCATGGTGGCCCCGGTGGCGTCGGCCCGCGCGTTGCGCGCCTGGTCGGCGGTGGCCAGCTGGTCCAGCAGCGGCTGGTAGGCCTGGGCCTCGAAGTCGTTGCGCGGCTGGTAGTCGGTGACGTCCGCCCGCACCGTCTGCAGCAGTTCGGCGCCGTGGTCCGTGACCCGCTCCTCGTCCGCCATCGCCCGCCACTCGGTGTGCACGACGTACCCCACGTAGGCGTCCACGTCGGCGCGGATGCGGTCGCGGATGTCGGGCGGGTAGACCCGGACCCGCTCCGAGATCTCGTGCAGCGCCTGCGCCTCGGTCTGGACGTGGTCCTGGGCGGAGTTGCGTGCCTCCCACACGCCCGCGATGGCCAGTCCCAGCACGATGGCGTAGATGACGCCGATCCACATCGTCATGTACTCGATGACGTCCGGGGTCTCGCTCGGATCCTCGTCCTCGGCGGCCGTCCGGTGCCGTAGCAGCGTGATGACGACCACCACGGCGCAGGC
This sequence comes from Streptomyces sp. NPDC046881, assembly GCF_040645015.1. NCBI lineage: Bacteria > Bacillati > Actinomycetota > Actinomycetes > Kitasatosporales > Streptomycetaceae > Streptomyces > Streptomyces sp. NPDC046881. Next base: position 2,961 of record NZ_JBEYXJ010000183.1, read on the forward strand.
CCCCAGCATCGCGAGGACGAGAACAAGCCAATCCGACAACTGGTGCCTCCAGAAGTGAGCGGGCCGGCGCGTCAGCGCGGGCGCAGCGCCGCGACGGCGACGATCGCGGGGACGGTGATGAGCAGGACGTAGGTGACGGGCGAGGTGTGACCGCGGGTGGTGCGGCTGACGGCGTGCGGGTGGTACGCCGGGTAGCTCACCGGGGTCACGGACGGCCGCGGGACGGGCTTGGGCGCCGGCTTCGGCGTGGGGGCCGGCTCGGGCGCCGGCGGCGGGGCGGGCGGGGGTGTCGGCCGGGGTGCCGGGGGAGCCGGAGGTGCCGGAGCGGGCCTGGGGGGCCGCGGCGGGGGTGTCGGTTTCGGCGTCGGTTTCGGCGCCGGTCTGGGCGTCGGCGTCGGTTCGGGGGTGGGGGTCGGTGTCGGCGGGGGCGGCGGCTTCGGCGGTGGGGTCGGTGTGGGGGTGGGCGTCGGCGGGGGCGGGCACGGGGGCGGGGGCGGCGGCTTCGGGCAGGGCGGGTCGGGCCAGTGGTGGCCGCCGGCGTAGGCCACGGCCACCGTGCCGTCCGGGCCCGTCGAGGCGGACGCGCAGGCGTCGGCCGACGCGCTGCCGGCCGGACAGCCCACCAGCGCCCAGGTCAGCGTGAAGAGGGCCAACACCCGTGTGGTGGGCGCGCGTCGGGTCACTTCGGGTCCATGCACGACGAAGATCATGAGGCGCGACCGCACGCCGTGCCCGGGAGTACGCCGAGATTGCTCCTAAAGAGGGAGATGGGATGATCACGGGTTTGACGGGCGGAAGAGTCTGTATCGGGCAGCTTCATCCCGGTGTGCGCGCCGGTGGCTCCCCGGGCGCGTCACAGGATCCGGAAAGAAATTCCGGCCGCCGTTGAACACCGCGGCCCCTGCGCCGCGTACCCATGACCGTGCGGCGGCGCAGCAGGCGCTGCAATATCCAGGCGATAATGGGGAGTTTGACGATGAAGACCTCCTGGCGGACCGCCTCACTGGTGGCCACAGCCGCTTCGGTGCTGGCGCTGACGACGGCGTGCGGTCAGGACAACGCCAGCGCTCCCGCGTCGGCGGCCCAGAATGTCGGGGCCACGGCCGCCGCCGGCGACTACGGCAACCCGGGTGCCGGGACCGCGACGGGCGCGGGCAACGGATACGGCGCCGACGGCAGCAAGACCTCCGCCTCCCCGTCCCCGGCCACCCCCGCGGGCAAGCTCACCGTGGCCGCCAACCCGGACCTGGGGAACGTGCTCACCGACGGCTCCGGCCTCACCCTCTACCGGTTCGACAAGGACACCGCGAACCCGCCCAAGTCCAACTGCGACGGCGACTGCGCCACCACCTGGCCGCCGGTCCCCGCCGACGACGCCACCGCCGGCGACGGCATCGACAAGGCGCTGCTCGGCGAGGTCACCCGCGCCGACGGCACCAAGCAGCTCACCATCGGCGGCTGGCCCGCCTACCGCTACGCCAAGGACGTCAACGCCGGTGACGTCAACGGCCAGGGCGTGGGCGGCAAGTGGTTCGCGCTCGCCCCCGACGGCAAGAAGGCCACGCTGTCCGACCTGCCCGGCCTGTCCGTCCGCAAGGACCCCAAGCTCGGCGACATCGTCGTCGACAAGAAGGGCATGACGGTCTACCGCTTCATGAAGGACCAGGCCTGGCCGAAGTCCGTCTCCAACTGCACCGGGGCCTGCCTGGAGAAGTGGCCGGCCGTCGGCCCGGTCAACGCCGACGACACCAAGGGCGTGAAGAAGAAGGGCCTGATGCCGTTCACCCGTCCCGACGGGGTGAAGCAGATGACCGTCAACTGCTGGCCCATCTACACCTTCTCCGGGGACAAGGCCCCGGGCGACACCAACGGTCAGGGCGTGGGCGGCACGTGGTACGCCGTCTCGCCCGACGGCAAGCCGGTCGGCGCGCCGGGCGAATAGATCACCTCCCCAGGGTCGATCGTCCCGCCCGACCCGGCGCACGGCCGCAGATCCGCCCCCTCCGCACCGCACGGAGGGGGCGGATCGTCGTGTGCGTGGGCGCGCGCGGCCGGACAGCCGTCACACAGCGGGGCCATACGGGCACTTGCCGCAGGCAGTGACCGGGAACGGACGGTCAATTTCCGGTTCAGGTCGCCCGTTTGGCGGGCGATCAGTAGCCTCAGCTCGAACACCGGATCGCCTGTCCGCGTCGCCTACGCCTTGGAGTGATACATGGAGCGCCCCGCCTGGGCCCCCCGGAGCATCGACATCTCGGTGCCGAGCGTCTCGCGGATCTACGACTACTACCTGGGCGGTTCGCACAACTTCGAGGTGGACCGGGAAGCGGCCCGCAAGGCCATGGACTTCATGCCGGGACTGCCGAAGATCATGCAGGCCAACCGGGCGTTCATGCGCCGGGCCGTGCGGTTCGCGGCCGGCGAGGGCATCACCCAGTTCCTCGACATCGGCTCCGGCATCCCGACCTTCGGCAACGTCCACGAGGTGGCGCAGGCGGCCGTACCGGGCGCCCGCGTCGTCTACGTCGACCACGACCCGGTGGCGGTCGCGCACAGCGAGGCGGTGCTGGCGGGCAACGACGACGCCGACGTGATCGCGGCGGACCTGCGCAAGCCCCGGGAGATCCTCTCCAGCCCCCGACTGGACCGCCTGATCGACCTGAATCGGCCAGTGGCCCTCCTCCTCGTTGCCATACTGCACTTCGTGGAAGACGCGGACGACCCGTACGGAGCGGTGGCCGAGCTGCGCGAGGCGCTCGCGCCCGGCAGCCTGCTGATCCTCACCCATGCCTCGTACGAGGGAATCCCGCTGCCCGCCGAGCGGGCCGAGGGCGCGGTGGACGTATACAAGGACATTCGCAACCCGCTGATCATGCGCTCGCGCGAAGAGATCGCGCGGTTCTTCGAGGGGTACGACATGGTGGAACCCGGACTGGTGCAGATGCCGCACTGGCGCCCGGAATCGGCGCCGGAGGACGAGGATCCGTATGCCTTCTCCGGATTCGCCGGCGTGGGGCGTACGGCGTGAGCGCGGAGCAGGACGAGCCGGAGGGCAGACTGCGCCGGCTGACGACGATCTGGAGCCGGGCGCTCTTCCCGGTGACCTCGACGTCGTTCACCCGCGCCGAGTTCGAGGAACAACTCCTGCCGCTCGCCCGCCGGTTGAGCGAGCTGCTGCGGGCCCGCAGCTTCGACGCGGACGCGGCGAAGGCCGTCGGCGCCGCGCTGGTGCGGGCGCACTGCACCGACCCCGAGGCGCTCGCCCGCACCCTGGACTGTGTCGACGCCTACCTGGTCCTGTACTGCGGCGAGGACGGCCCCCAGGACGAACTGCGCATGCGTTCCTCGCGGTTGCAGCACGCGATGGCCGCCGGCTACGCCCAGGCGCTGCGCGAGCGCACCCTCGCCGAGCAGGAGGCCATCGCCCAGGCCGCGTTGCGGGCCCAGGGTGTGGTGGCCCAGGCGCTGCACGCCAGCGAGGCCCGCTTCCGCGCGGTCTTCGAGGGGGCCGCGATAGGAATCGGCATCGCCGACCTCGACGGGAACGTCCTCCAGGTCAACGAGGCGCTGCTGCGCATGTTCGGCCTCTCCGAGCAGACCCTGCGCGGCCGCCGCGTGCAGGACTGGGTCCACCCCGAGGACGCCCCGCAGACCTGGCGGCTCTACGACGAACTCGTGCGCGGCGAACGCGAGCACTACCACCTGGAGAAGGCCTTCAACCGCCCCGACGGCACGGTCCTGTGGACCAACCTGACGGTCTCCCTGCTCCGCGACGCCGACGGCACCCCGCAGTACCAGCTGGCCCTCATGGAGGACACCACCGAGCGCCGGCTGCTCAACCTCCGGCTGCGCTACGAGGCCACGCACGACGCCCTCACCGGCCTGCCCAACCGCTCCCTGTTCTTCGAACGCCTGGAGAAGGCGCTGGGTGCGGGCGAGGGCCAGCGCTTCGGCCTGTGCTACCTGGACCTGGACGGCTTCAAGACCGTCAACGACAGCCTCGGCCACGCGGCCGGCGACCGGCTGCTGGTCGAGGTCGCCGACCGGCTCCAGTCCTGCGCGACCGCGCCCGGCGAGATGGTCGCCCGGCTCGGCGGCGACGAGTTCGTGGCCCTCACCACCGGTCCCGGCACCGAACGCGAGGTGGACGAACTCGCCGAGCGCATCATGAACGCGCTGGTCACCCCGATCAGCATCGACGGCCGCGACCTCCTGGTCCGCGGCAGCCTCGGCATCGTGGAGGGTCCCGCCGGCGAACGCACGGCCGCGGAGGTGCTGCGCAGCGCGGACATCACCATGTACCGGGCGAAGTCGGCCGGCGGCAACCGTTCCGAACTGGCCGACCCGGAGGCCGACGCCCGCGCCATCACCCGCCACGGCCTGACCACGGCCCTGCCGACCGCCCTGGAACGCGGCGAGTTCTTCATCGAGTACCAGCCGCTGGTCCACCTCGGCGACGGCAGTGTGCGCGGTGCCGAGGCGCTGGTGCGCTGGCTGCACCCGCAGCACGGCGTGCTCGGCCCCGACCGGTTCATCCCGCTCGCCGAGCACACCGGCCTGATCGTTCCCCTCGGCCGCTGGGTGCTGGAGGAGTCGATCCGTCAGGCCCGCGCCTGGCGCGAACGCTACGGCGAACAGACCTCCGCCGGTCCGCTGCGCATCAACGTCAACCTGTCGCCGTGCCAGCTCAGCCACCCCCGCCTGGTGCAGGACACGGTCGACATCCTCGAACGCTCCGGCGTCGCCCCGGACGCCCTGTGCCTTGAGGTCACCGAGTCCGCGCTCATCGGCGCCGACGACGACCTGCTCAAACCCCTGCGCCGACTGGCCGAGATGGGCGTCGACATCGCCCTGGACGACTTCGGCACCGGCTACTCCAACCTCGCCAACCTGCGCCGCCTGCCGGTGAGCATCCTCAAACTCGACCGCTCCTTCACCCAGAGCATGCAGCGGTTCCCCGCCGACCCCGTCGACCTGAAGATCGTGGAGGGCATCGTCTCCCTCGCCCACAGCCTCGACCTGGCGGTCACGGTGGAGGGCGTGGAGACCGGCGCCCAGGCCGAACAGCTGCGGATACTGGGCTGCGACACCGCCCAGGGCTGGTACTACGCCCGCCCGGGCCCACCGGAGAGGCTCCAGGACCTGGCGTTGGTGGACGCGACGGGCTGACCGGCCCCGTCGTCCCCCCTCCCGGGCGGACGCGACCACGGCGGTGGCCGCCCGGACGAGTGCCGCGGTGGCCGTGAAGCGGGACTGCTGCGGCCAGGCGACCGCCGGCAGCGAGGGCGGCGCGTCCGGGACGGGCCGGTAGACGACGCCCGGACGCGGACAGCGATCGGCGACGGACGCCGGCAGCACGGTGACCAGCACCGGGTTCCGTCCGAGGACGCCACGGGCACGGCCCCAGGGCTGTCAGGGTCTGCCGAGGGCGCAACCGGTACGGCCTGCCGGGCCACGGCGTTCGGCCGCCGACGGCATGGGGCCGACCGACGGTGCCACCAGCACGGCGTGCGGCGCCACCGGTACGGCCTGCCGGGCCACCGCGTTCGGCCGACGGCGCCACAGGTACGGCCCGTCGCTCCACCCGCACCGCCGACGGCCCTACCCGAAGGGCCCGGGCGTGCCGCCGGGTGTGGGCCGTGGGGCCACCGGCAGGCGGCCGGCGCGTCCCGCGGCTCCCGCCCGTCGCTCCACCCGCACCGCCGACGGCCCTACCCGAAGGGCCCGGGCGTGCCGCTGGGTGTGGGCCGTGGGGCCACCGGCAGGCGGCCGGCGCGTCCCGCGGCTAACGACCCGCGCGCCGCCGGCACCGCCGTCGGGCGGAGGGGTGGGGCCCG
>NZ_JBEYXJ010000184.1:0-8598 GCF_040645015.1 Streptomyces sp. NPDC046881
GGTGAGCCGGCCGGTGTCCCCGTCCGCGCCGGGAGCGCCGGCCAGCCGCAGCGCGGAGTCCGTGGGCCGCGGCGCGGCCCGGGCGTGTACCGAGGCGTGCTCCAGATCGCACACCACCGGTTCCGCACCGTCCGCGCGCAGGTCGTCGGCGTGGTCCGGGTTGCGAATCAGCCCTGTGACGTTGTCGCCGCGCGCCGAGAGCAGCCGGGTCAGCCGGCGCGCGATCTTTCCGTGTCCACCCGCGATCACGATGTGCATGGGTCATTCTTGCCACACGCGACCGCTCACGCCGGGCTGCGGGACTGCCGCGCCAGGTCGGGTCCCGCGGTTGCCGTAAAGCCCGCGTACTCGCGCACCGCGCTGGTGCGCGAGACCACCCGGCCACCGGGTCGCGCCGCAGGTGCTCGGGGACTCGTGATCGCGATTCTGTCGTCAGGAGCGCGCGAGCCGGGCCGCGAGATAGGGTGCGGTGGCGCTGCGGCGGGCCCTCGCCACCTTGGCCGGCGGACCCGTCGCGACCACCCGCCCGCCCGCGTCGCCACCACCCGGACCCAGGTCGATGACCCAGTCGGCGGTGGCGATCGTGGCCAGGTCGTGTTCGACGAGGACGACCGTGTTGCCGGCGTCGACGAGCCGGTGCAACTGTCGCAGCAGCAGCGCGATGTCCGAGGGGTGGAGCCCCGCCGTCGGTTCGTCGAGCAGGTAGAGCGCGTGCCCGCGGCGGGCTCGCTGCAGTTCGGTCGCCAGTTTGATGCGTTGCGCCTCACCGCCGCTGAGTTCCGTCGCGGGCTGGCCCAGCCGCAGGTACCCCAGTCCCACCTCGCGCAACGTCTCCAGACTGCGGGAGGCGGCCGGGACGGCGGACAGGAACTTGGCGGCGGCGTCGACGGACAGCGCCAGTACGTCCGCGATGTTCTTGCCGCGGTAGGTGACCTCCAGCGTTTCGGCGTTGTACCGGGCGCCTTCGCAGGTCGGGCACGGCGCGTAGGTGCCGGGCAGGAACAGCAGTTCCACCGCGACGAATCCTTCGCCCTGGCAGGTCTCGCACCGCCCTTCGGGCACGTTGAAGGAGAACCGCCCGGCCGAGTAGCCGCGCGCCCTGGCTTCGTCCGTCGCCGCGTACAGCTTGCGCACCGCGTCGAACATCCCGGTGTACGTGGCCAGGTTGGACCGGGGAGTCCGGCCGATGGGCCGTTGGTCGACCCGGACCAGCCGGTCGAACGACTCGACCCCCGACGCGTCCTGGACGTCGACCTCCAGCTGCGCCTCGTCGGGTTCCTCGGGCACGAGTCCGAGGTGGCCGCGGACGACCTCGGCGAGCACCTGCGTCACCAGCGTCGACTTTCCGGAACCGGACACGCCCGTCACCGCCGTCAGCACGCAGAGCGGTACGTCGACGGACACGTCGTGCAGATTGTGGCGGGAGACGCCACGCAGGTGCAGCCAGCCGTGCGGTGCGCGCGGGCGGTGATCGAGCGGCTGGGCGCGTCCGAACAGGTACTGGCTCGTGGCCGACTCCCGGACCCGCTCGAGACCGGCGACCGGGCCGCTGTACAGCACGCGTCCGCCGCCCTCCCCCGCGCCGGGGCCGATGTCGACCACCCAGTCCGCCCGCCGTACGACGTCCATGTCGTGCTCCACGACGAACAGCGAGTTGCCCGCCGCCTTGAGGCGGTCCAGCACGTCGAGCAGCGGTTCCGCGTCGGCCGGGTGCAGGCCCGCGGAGGGTTCGTCGAGGACGTAGACGACGCCGAACAGCCCCGAGCGCAGCTGGGTGGCGATCCGCAGGCGCTGCGCCTCGCCTGGCGACAGGGTCGTCGAGCGGCGCCCGAGGCTGAGATATCCGAGGCCCAGGTCGAGCAGTACGTCGATCCGCGCCACCAGATCGCCGCAGATCCGGACCGCGACCTCGGTCGTCTCCCCGGATCGGGCGGTCGACGTGGTGGCGTCGGCCTCGGACCGCCCCGCGACGGGCCGCAGCAGCGCCACGACCTCGGTGAGCGGCATCGCGTTGATCTCGGCGATGGAACGTCCGGCGAAGGTCACGGCGAGCGCCTCGGGCCGCAGTCCGCTGCCGTGACACTCGGGGCAGGGCACACTCCTGACGAACCGGAGCGCCCGTTCGCGCATCTTCTCGCTCTTGGAGTCGGCGAGGACGTGCATGACGTGCTTGCGGGCGCTCCAGAACTTGCCCTGGTAGCCGTAGTCGACGCGGTCCTCCTCCGGCTCGATGTACACGGAGGGCTGCTCGTCCGTGTACAGCAGCCAGTCCCGGTCCTTCTTCCTGAGCCTGCGCCACGGTCGGTCGATGTCGATCCCCAGGTTGCTCACGACGCTGCGGAGGTTGGCGCCCTGCCAGGCGCCCGGCCAGGCGGCGATCGCCCCCTCGCGGATGCTCAGCGAGGGGTCCGGGACGAGCAGGTCCTCGGCGACGTCGTGCACGACGCCGAGTCCGTGGCACTCCGGGCAGGCGCCGGCGGCGGTGTTGGGGGAGAACGACTCGGCTTCCAGCCGTGCGGCGCCGGGCGGATAGGTGCCGGCGCGGGAGTACAGCATGCGCAGCAGATTGGACAGGGTGGTGAGGGTGCCGACCGTCGAGCGCGAGCTGGGCGACCCGCGTCGCTGCTGCAGGGCCACGGCCGGTGGCAGTCCGGTGATCTCCTGCACGTGCGGTGCGCCGACCTGTTGCAACAGTCTTCGGGCGTACGGTGCCACGGACTCGAAGTAGCGCCGCTGGGCCTCCGCGTAGAGCGTGCCGAACGCGAGCGAGGACTTGCCCGAACCGGAGACGCCGGTGAAGGCGACCATCGCGTCCCGCGGAATGTCGACGTCGATGTTCCGCAGGTTGTTCTCACCGGCGCCACGGACATGCACGAAGGAGTCGGTCGCGTCCTTGTTCACCGTTCCTGATTACCTGATCGCGCCGGGAACCGCGCGACAGGCGCCGTCACCGGGCCCCGCTCCCGGGAAACATTCGAGAGTGCTTCGCCGTTGATCCGTGACCACAGGATGAGGTCTCGTGCCGTCGGTTGCTGATCGTCCGGATCCGGAGATTCCGCTGATCGGTCGGTGCGTGGTTGTTTCGCCTCGGGGGCCGACGGGGACCCGGACGCAACGCCGCCGGAGCGCCGAGGCTCCGCCTGGCGGGCCGGCGCACATGGCCGTTCCATCTCATCCGGGTGAACGACCCGCAGAGGCGTGCCGGAGCCACGGACGCCGTCGCAGCACTTGCGAGAGATCCCAGCGGCTGCGGCCGCCAGCCAGCCAGCGGGCCGTGTGGGAGGCTTCCTTGCCTGACGGTTGCCGCACCTCGACCAGGCCGACGCGACCCGGCAGGGCGTTCCGGCCAGGCGGACACCCATGACGTGGCTGCGGGCCTTCGGGGAAGTCGTGCGATCCGGGCTCAAGATCGAGGAGACGCGGCTGGAGCCCCTGCTCGCGCTGCGTGCGGCCGCCGGGGTGGCGATCGTCACCGGGCCGGCGCTGTGGCTGGTCTCCCCTGCGTATGCCGCGTCGGCCGCCCTCGGCGCCTACTCCGCGGGTGGAGCCACCTTCCAGCGCAGCTGGCGTCCACGCAAGGTGGTCGCGCTCGGCGCGGGCGCGGGTCTGGCGCTCAGCACCTTCGCGGGCTACCTGGCGGCGGGGCGGTTCGTGACGTTCCTGCCGCTGCTGGCCGTATGGGCCTTTGCCGCGGGAATGGCGTGGGCCGTCGGATCGACTGCTGGGATCGTCGCAGCGACGACCGTGGGCAGCATGCTGGTGACCATCACCTTGCCCACGAGCATCGGCCGAGCCCTGGAGCACGCCGGGATCATCGCACTCGGGGGCGTGACGCAGGCCGTGCTGATCTTGCTGTTCCCGATCCGGCGCTGGGGCGCGCATCGTGACGCGCTCGCCGACGCCCTGGCCGCCGTTGCGGACTACGCCCGCCGGTTGCGGCACGACCCGACCGCCCCGTTCGACCCGGAGCCGTTGATGACGGCCCGGGACGCGGCTGCCGTGACGCCGTCACAGGCCCGCACCCGTCCCCCCGTCCTGCACGGCCCCCGGGGACTCGCCGAGCGCATCCGGCCGGTGGTCGCGGCGCTCGCCGACCCGGACGTGGGCGCCCCGGCGGAGGGACCCGGGCGGGACCGCGCGCGGGAGTTGCTCGACGCGGCCGCCGACGTCCTGGATGCGGCCGCCCGGTCGATCCGACGCGGCACTCCCGCCGAGGTGCGGCCCGAGAGCATGGACGTCCTGCGCGTCGACGAGGAGCACGAGGTGCTGGAGGGCCCCGCGCGGCAAGCCGCCGAGCGGCTCGTGGAACTGCTCGGCGAGGCGTTGGAGATCGCCGGGACGGGCTGCGCGGGCGGGAGGACGCCTACGCCGCCCGGCCTCGCCGGCGCCCAGTTTCTGGTGCGCCCGACCATGCTCCGGCTGGTCCCGGTCGTCGTCCGGAGGGTCCGCCGTGAGCTCCGCCGGGACTCGCCCGTGTTCCGGCACGCCGTCCGCCTGGCGGCAGTGGCCACGCTCGGCTATCTGATCGCCGCCCGGCTGCCCCTGGGCCACGGCTACTGGGCGCCCATCGCCTCGGTGATGGTGATGCGGCCGGACTTCCACCGGACGTACGCGCGTGCGGTGGCCCGTCTCGCCGGGACCCTGGCGGGGGTCGCGCTCGCCACCGGCATGGTGCGGGCCCTGGGCCCGGACGCCCATGTGTCCGGCGCGCTGGCGGTGGTCGCGGCGGGCCTGTCGTACACGCTGAACCGTACCGGCTACGCCTACTCCCAGTGCTTCACCGCCGCGTACGTCGTCTTCCTGCTCGGCATGGGCGGCCAGGCATGGGAGCAGACGGTCCCGGAGCGGGTGGTGCTCACCCTGCTCGGCGGGGCCCTGGCGATGCTGGCGTACGTGGTGTTCCCCGCGTGGGAGACACCCCGGCTGTCGGGCCGGCTCGCGGACTGGCTCGCCGCCAACGGCCGCTACGCGGCCGCGGTGCTCCGCGACTACGCCGAACCGACCCGGGAGCGTCACGCCGACATGCGCAGGGCACTGCTGGAGAGCAGGGAGGCACGTGCCGCCTGGCAGGAGGCTTTCGACCGCGCGAGGCAGGAACCGGTCCGCCCCAGGGGTCTGACGTCGCGCGAGGCGCAGGAGGCGCAGGAGGCGCTCAAGCGGTTCGGCCGGGCGGCGATGCTCATGGAGAGCCATGTACCGCGGGCCGACAGCCGTGTCGTGCCCGAGGCGGAGCGGTTCGCCGAGGCCCTCGAGGCGGACACCGAGCAGGCGGCAGTCGCCGTGCGCGAGCACAGGAACCCGGACTGGGGGCGCGTGGAGGAGGCGCTCCACGCGTGGGAGGGCGCCGCCGTCGGCAACGGGAGCCCGGCCGTGCGGCGCGAGGCGGAACTGCAAAAACGGGCCTTGGAGGACCTCGCGACAGCCGTGAGCCGCACCCCCCTGGAACGGGACGTCGGCTCTGCTCGCGAGGAGCAGCGGGTGCGGGCGACCCTGGCTGCGGAAGGTGACGGATCAGGGCCCGCGCCCCGGGGTGGGTGACGGCGCGGCGACAGAGAGCGCCGCGTCTCCTGGAACGGAAATAGTCTCCCGGCCGCGTCGAGACCGGGGCGTCAGCGGGCCGCACAGGATGGCCCTCCTGCGTGGTGCCGTGCTTCTCCTCGTGCCGCCCATTGCTTCCGCACCGAGCGCGGCAGAGGAACCTCCCGGAGCTCCCCCGTCTTGCGGTGCTTCGGCTTTGCCGGCTTGTGCGTGCTGCAGTGGATCTGCTCGTGAACCCGGTAGGCATCGTCCGCGATGATGTTGTTGATGTTCACCGCCCGGGCCTCGGCAACGGACGGCGCCGTCTTCCTTTTCTCCGCGTAGATCACCGACGAGAAGGCTGAGCCGCTCGTTCAGGCCGGAAAGGCCTCAGTATGCCGAGACGTTGCAGCTCCACTATGTGCTCCGCCACGCGCCGCGGTGCTTCCCCGCCTGTCACCAGCACACCGGCCTCGATGTTGCGCCGAACCGCGGACTCGGTCAGGTTGGCGCTGCCCAGGAAGAGGGTGCGGCGGTCGGCGACCGCCAGCTTGGCGTGCTGGCGTGAGCCGGCGTGTTCGCCCGGGTTCCGGGCCCATACCCACAGCAGCAGTCCGGGGACGGAGGCGAACGCGTCGGCGGGTTCCTTTCCCGAAAGAAGTCCGCCCGAGCCTGCCAGTGTCTCGACCACGACGTGCATCTCCACGCCCCTGTCCGCGGCCTTCCTCAGCGCTCGGGTCAGCGCCGGATACGGACGGGCCGCGTACGTCATGGCCAGCAGTTCGTGTTGCGCCCCGTTGATGACCTCGACGAGCACCTGGGCCGTGGCGCGCACCGGTACGGCCGGTGTCGAAGGACCGCTCCACACCGTGCGGACCCGGACCGTGTCCCGGGCCTGGCGCTGGGCGGCGACATAGCCGCGCACATAGGCAGCCGCCTCGGCGGGCGGCACCGACTCCGACTGCATCGCGTCGCAGAGTCGCGCAACGGCCTCACCGACTCCCGGGGTCGCCAGTTCGGTCAGTATCCGCTCCCTGGAACAGGCCTGGGCCAGCAGGCCGGCGAGGTCCTTGCTTCGGGAGAGTCCGAGAGCCGCGACCGCGATGCACGGCAGCGGCCTCGAACGCGGGGCGGCTCACGGCAGCAGACCGACCGGTGTCAGCACCGGTTCCTTGTCCCCGGCCGGCGGGACGAGGAAACGACGGTCCAGGAAGCGGTTGCCGCGTTCGCAGGTGGTTTCGGACACGAAGAGGCAGACGTGGCACGCGGCTCCGTGGAGGAAGTCGGCCGGGTCGTGCGGCAGGCGCTCTGCACACAGCGGGTCGGCCGGGCAGTGACCGGCTTCGGTCAGGGCCCGGCGCACGATCCGGTCGAACTCGCGCTCCTCGGCGAGGGAGACCAGACCGCCCAGGGTGCCCTCCGAGTCCGGGACCGCGGTGTAGATGAGGCGCGGGGTAGCTGTCGAGTCGAGTGCCAAGCCCAGGCCGGTCTCCTGGTGCACCCCCGCCACGAACGGCCGACGACAGCCTGCGCAACCGGCTGGGAAGTCGTTCGTGACGATGGCCACTCTGCTGCTCTGCCGCCCCCGGCACCGGCGCAACACCGAACGGCTCAGCCCTTCGCGGGGGTGAAGGCGATCTGCTTGATGACCGTGGGGTCCTTGGACGTGGGGCTGGGATCCGCGTGGCCGAAGGTGAACGACACCACGGACAGACCCGGCGGCGCCTGGTAGCTGAGCTGGGTGTCGGTACCGGCCTGGGACGTGCCGTCGGTGGCGGCCTTGCTTCCGTCCGAGAGCTGGGCGATCAGGGTGTACTGGGCGCCCTTGCCCGCGAAGGTGAGACGCACGGTGTCGGCGGGCGCGGCGAGTTCGACCTGGACGGGGATGGTGTTGCACAGGTCGACGCCGGAGGGGCGCGCGCTGGTGAGGAAGGTGCCGAGACCGGTGACCGTCCGCAGAGCCAGCGCGGAGGCGTCGGCACACTGCTCGGGGGCCCGCTCCAGGACCGTGGAGAGGGCGATGCCCTGCTTGGTGTAGCGGTCGGCGGGGACGAGCTGGTCGCCGTGTTCCTTGCTGAAGTCGACGATCGTGGCCTTGTTCGGGGGCGTCGACGGAGTCGACGGTCTGGACGCCGGGGGCGAGGGTGTGCGGGTGGGCTGGGCCGCCGGCCTGCCGCCCCGGACCAGGAGCGCGGCGCCGAGCACGGAGCCGGCCATGATCAGTACGCCGGTGGCCAGTCCGGCGGCCTTGAGCAGTCCGCCCTTGAACCTGGGGCTCTGTACGAAGGTGGCCTGCTGTTCTGCCCGGGTCTGGCCGGTGGCGGCGGTGATCTTGAGCGTCCGGCGCACCTGGGCACCGGACCAGGGCGCCGCGGCCTCCACGGCCATGTCCACGGGGACACCGGCTCCGGGGGCCACGGTGACGGTCCGCGGGCTGAAGGTGAAGGTGACCTTGTTCTCCGGATCGCTCGCGTTCAGCGTCACCGGCAGGGCCGTGTTGCCCGTGTTGCGGATGTCCACCGTGAAGCGAGCGGACGGGCCGCCCTCGGCGACCTCGGGGCGCACCGCGGCGGTCAGGGCGGGGACGGGCGGCACGGTCAGTGCCAGCTCCTCGCACCGGGAAGCGGGCTGGTCGCCGATCGCGCGCACCAGGACCCCCAGCACATGCCGCCCCGCGAACGGCTCCCCCTGGGCCGGCACCGAGATCCGCACGGAGACGGTGCCGGTCTGCTTGGGGTTGAGCTCCACCTGCGGCGGCTCGGCCCGGAAGTGCTCGGCGTCGGGCAGTCCCACGACGGTGGTCTCGTAATGGCTGACCAGGGTGCCGGTGTTGACGACGGTCACGGAGACGTCTGCGCACTCCCCCGGCCGTACCGTGATCTCCGCCGGTGCCACGGCCACCGTCAGCGTGCTGGTCATCGGGATGGTGTCTCCTCGTGTGTGTCGGCCATGGGGCCGGCTCGCCTCAAGGGGAGTTGTCCGGTGGGCCGGCTGCTGTGCCGGGGGGAGCGGTCTGCGGTTCTGGCCGGGGGACGAGGCGGCGTCAAACATCTGAGGCACCCTAGCGTCGTCTGCGGGATT
>NZ_JBEYXJ010000185.1:0-8521 GCF_040645015.1 Streptomyces sp. NPDC046881
CCGGCCTCTGCTTCGCCCGACGACTCCCAGAAGGAAGACCTGATGTCCCCCCTGCTGCTCACCGTGGCACTGATCGTCGCCGCGTTCTGGGCCTGGAACCGCCTCGGACGGCCCGGCCGGGGCCACCGGCCGGGCACGCCCGGCGCCTCGGCGTTCGCTCGCGCCCGCGAGCTGCGCACGCCGCTGGTCCGCCTGGCAACCGCGTGCGGCGTCCAGACCCGGGCGGCCCGCCTCGCCGACCAGTACGAGGCGGGCGGCGTAGGGGAGCAGTACGTCGCCGGGCTCCTCGCCGAGCTGTCCGACGAGGGATGGGTGTTCCTGTGGGACCGGCGTCTGCCGTCCGGCTCGACGAACATCGACGGCCTCGCGATCAGCCCGCGCGGCCACGTCTACGTCCTCGACCCCAAGAAGATGTCCAAGAACTGGGAGGTCGCCGTCGACGGCGGCCGGCTCTGGCACGGCAGCCGCGACGTCACCGACCGTCTCGAAGGCCTCCGCAAGGGCGCCCGCGCCGTGCAGAGCCTCCTCAGCGTCCAGCCCGTGGCCGTCGCCATCATCGACGGCCGCCTGGCCCACGGCCGCGAGTACCGCCTCAACGGCTGCCGCATCATCCCCGCCACCCGGGCCTGCGCCGTGCTGCGCCGCCTCGACGCCGAGCGCCTGCCACGCCAGCGCCCCGATCACTTCCCCGACATCGCGGCCCGACTGCTGCCGCCCTACACCGGAAGGTGACCATGTCCCGCCTTGCCCGTACCGGCGTGTACGTCGCCCTGCTGCTCGTGGGCCTCTCGCTGACACCCGCGAGGTTCCTGCACATCTCGCTGCCCATCGCCGCTATCGGCCTGCTGGCCTTCTTCGTCGTGCAGGTCCGCTCAACGAAGAACGAGACCGACCTCGCCTTCGCCTGGGTCGCCCTGTGGGCCGTGGTCGCCGTCCTCGGCGCCCCGCTGGTCACGTTCTGGCACGCCCTGGGCGACCTCGCGGTAGACCTCGCGGTAGGTGTCCTGTGACCTCGGCGAACGAGCGCTGGACGCAGCGCATCATGGCGGGCCTCGGCGCCCGCCCCGTCGGCCACGCCGAGCCCCACAACGAGGACGGGCCGCAGATCCCCATGCAGCCCCCGGCGCGCATCCACACCCCGGCCTCGTCGCCGGGCGTGCCGGACTGGTGGAGCACCAAGCCGCGCGACCTGTCCGAGCTGCCCGACAACCGGCACCCCGCGCCGACCGCTCCCGCTGAGCCTGCCCCGCTGCAGGAGGTCGTCAAAGAGCGCGACGGCGGTCAGGAGGACGAGCAGCCCGTGCAGACCGCACCGGCCCCGGGCGGGCCGGTCGAGAAGGTCGCCATCGGCGGCCCTAAGCGGACCGCGGTCCGTAAAGCGGGGGAGAAGGCCCTCGGGGACCGGCGCCTGCGGATCGTCGCCTTCAACGGCACCGCCGCGGGCCTGGGCTGGAGCCTCGGCCTGGTCGACCTGTTCGCCGCGTACCTGCCGGTCGCTGAACAGGCCGCGGTGGGCACCTTCGGCCTCGTCCTCGCCGCTGGCGCTGGCTGGGGCGCCTGGAAGTTCACCGGCACCAGCGCCGTGCGCAGCGTCTTCCAGGACAAGACGGTCCTGGTCCGGCCGATCGTCACCGCCGGCGCCGCCGAGATCGGCCGCCAGCTCGCCCCTGTCCCCGTCCAGTACCTCAACGCGTACGGCCAGGAATGGGGCCTGGGCTCGTCCTCAGCCAGCCTCCTCATCACCGCGGGCGGCATCTGCGGCGGCTTGTGGTGGTTCATCGACCGCCGCATCCGCCACTGGCACTGGACGTGCCGGTGGCTGTTCCGCGTGCCCCTTGCCTCCGCTCTCCTCGCCTGCCTGCCGTACTCCAGCGGCCCCGTCGTCTGAAAGGCACCCTCGTGCACACCACCACCCAGCTCGCCGCGCCCGGCATCAACGGCATGCAGCTCCTGGGCGCCGTCACAGTCACCGGCTTCGCGGCCATGGCCGGCGTCTGCCTGATCGCCGGGCTCCGGGGCAGCGACCGCATCAAGATCCAGAACAAGGACCAGGCCCTGATCTGGGGGTTCATCACCGGCACGCTGTGGGTCGCCGCCGGTGGTACCTGGGCGGACTTCGCCAACGGCCTCGGCGACGTCGGCAAGAGCGCGACGACCGACACCGGCCTGGGAGACCCGGGCCCCGGCGGCTCCGCGTGCCTCCTGCTGCTGATCGCCTGGGCCTGGCCGTGGAAGAAGCGCATGATCTGGCCCGCGCTCCTCGGCCTCATGGGCGCTGTCCTCGCCGGCCAGGCCGGAGGCATCCCCGGCATCCTCGTCACCCTGATCCGCTCGGTCGTCGCGAAGATGGCGGGAGGCTGAGGTGACCGTCGACCTGACGAAGAAGACGACCCCGGCACCCGAAGGCGCGGCGGTCGACAAGGAGCCGGTGGCCCTCACGGCGCGCGAGGAGCTGATGCTGCCCCTGCGGGCCTTCGCCGCCGCGGTGGGTGCCGGAAGCGTCGTCCTGGGGCGCTGGATCGCCGGGGCGGTATGGCAGGGCGTACGGACCGCGTCGAGGCCGCAGGGGAGCGGCGGGACGGCCTCGGAGGGCGAGGAGGAGGCACCGGCCTCCAAGGGCGGCATCGGCGACACGATCGAACAGCTCGTACTGGGGGTGTTCGTGGTCGTCATCGCGTGCACCCTCCTCAGCGGGGTGGTGGGCGCGCTGTGGGCCTACGCCGCCTCCTACGCGGTGTGGGTCGTCCTCGGGCTGGTCGTCGCCTGGTGCCTCCTCGCAGCCGCCTTCGCCCCCGCCCCCGACCCCGAAGACGAAGAGGAAGAGGAAGACGACACCACCGAGAACGATCATGAAAAGTCGGCGGGGGAGAAGCCGCAGGAAGGCGCCGAGGAAGGGGGGCGGGGAGAAGACGACGAGGCCCGGGAAGCCCGCTGGAGCGACGCGCGGGAAAAGCTCCGCCAGTTCGTGGAACAGCGCGTCGCGGCCGGGGCCGCAAATCGCAACCCGAACGTCAAGGGAAGGGGCGCCCGGATTGACGATCTGCTCGCCGAGCAGCAGCAGCACGGCGCCCTCCCCGGCATGACGCGGAAAGGCATGATCGAGCTGCTGGAGACGGCCGGAATCACGGTCCGCGAGCAGATGAGTTTCCGCGTCTTCGAGGAGTCCGCATCGGGCTCGAAATGGGTCAAGAAGAACGTCCCCGGCGTGCACGTCGACGACCTCACCCGAGACCTCGGATACAGGCCCCGATTGCCCGCCCATTTGGTGCCCGATTTGACCCCCGGCGCATCCCCCGTTCTGGGCCCGGAATCGGCCCCAGATCCGGCCCCGATTCCGGCCGCCCGGACGGCCGGAGAATAGGCCTCGCCGGGGCCCGCCGTCCCGGCCGGCGAGAGGGCCGCGCAGGGGAGCGGCACGGGCCCCTCCCCTCCCCCTCCCCGAGAGGGGCCACGGTCGCCTACCGCTACCGGCCTACCTACCGCCTACTACCGGGGGAGAGGGGGCATATCGGGCACGCCCCTTCCCGGCCTGTCACGGAGCGCGCTACGCTCGTGACGCGCCGCGAGCGACCGTGCGGCGCAGGCGCAGCACCACCCAGGGGGCCGACAATGCACCGCTACGAATGCGGGAACTGCCAGCAGGTATCCAACCCGTTCGTTCTGCGGAATTCCGCCGAGCGGTACGGTCAGGAACACCGCGACGAGCGTCACGGCGGAATGCACCCGTTCAACGAGGCGATCGTGTCCGGCGGTGGCCGGATGCCGCAGCCCGGCGAATGGCGGGTCTTCGTCCTGTTCGGTGTGCTGATCCTGCTCGGCCTCGCCACCAAGGCGCTGTAGCCGCTCCACCCCGAAAGCCGAAAGGGCCACGCTCCCCCGTCGTGGCCCTTTCGTCATGTCTGGCGCAGGTCAGCTCTCTCCTGCCCTCTTCGCCTTGTTCGGCTGGCGTGCCGGGACGTCGTACTTGCCGACGATGTTCCAGAGCGTGCCGATTCCCCAGGGGACTTCCGGCAGCTTCGCTAGAACTGCGACCGGCAGGTCCGGATTCGCCGTGAGTTCATCGGCGAGTGCCTTCTGCGCGGCCTCGCGCAGTACGACCTCCTGCTCGACGTGCTCCTCCCACGCCTTGATCGCGGCGCGGGCCTCGTCGCTGAGCTTGTGGTCGGGCAGGGGCTGGGGTCCTGGCTTCCTGGGCATGCCCGCAGTCTTCCACAAGTCCACTTTGCAAAACGCGTTTGGCTAGATCGGTGCGGCGCCGACCGTGCGACCGGCGATCCTTGACCGTCTCTTTACCAATCCTTCTTTGTTAAAACGGTTAGGCAAAGTCCACTAGGTAAAGAATGAAGTATCACCACCCACCAGAAAGGCCCCAGATGACCACCACGACCGACCTCCACGCCCGGGCCGGTGTCATCCCCGTCCGCAGCGCCAGCGGCGTCCTCCCGCACTACGCGAAGGAGGAAGGCGCCCGCGCCCTGTGCGGCCGCCCGTCCGGCCGCCGCATGACCAACGGAGAAGCCGACTTCGCCGAGCGCTTCTGCGCCCCGTGCACCAAGGCCGCCGAGAAGCTGGCCGCCGCCAACCCCCAGGAGCCCGACCCGCTCAACAAGCCGAAGGAGCGCGAGCCTCAGATCGTCACCGTGGCCCGCGCCTTCGCCGCCGCGGTCGAGCCCGGCGACCGCAACGCTGAGATCAACCGCCTTGCCGACGAGGCCGGCGTCGACATCGTCCACGGCCGCCGGGACTTCGACCCGCACTTCGCGGCTCCCGGCCGCTCGGCCACGCTGTGCGAGCAGGACGTCGACCGGCACCTGAACGAAGAGCAGAAGTCCCGGATCTCCGTGCTCTGCCCGGCCTGCGAGGAGACCGGCCAGCACCGCGCCGCCTCCCGCCGGGCCACGGCCGCCCGAGATGAGATCTGCGCGATGCGGCAGAGGTCGCACGCGGCGGCCCAGCGGGTGCGCATCGACCCCGACCCGGCGAACCCCGAGTGGAAGGCCGCCCTCGACGAGCTGACCGCCGTCCTGGACTGGCTCGCCGAGCACGATCCGATCAGCGCGCAGGGCATCGCCGCCGCCGACGCCGAATTCGACGCCGCCCCGCCCCTGGACGCGGTGCTCACCGCGCAGCTCGCCGGCGACACCGCGCCCGGCAGCGCACCGAAGCACCGGGAGCACCCCGACGTCCTCCGGGCCCGCGAGGCCCTCGCCGGGCTGGCGTGCGCGTGGCTGAGCGACGACCACGACCTCATCGAGCCCACCGCCGAGCAGTTCGGCGTGCGCGGCTTCGCCGTCGAGCCCCGCGGCCACGGCCGGGTCGCCTTCTACTGGCTGGAGTCCGGCGAGGCCGTCCGCCGCGACCACCCCTGGCACGGGCCCTGCCTGCCCATCGTCGCCGACCGGCTCGCCGAGCGCGGCTGGTCGGTGGAGGAGATGACGGCCAGCGCCCAGTGCGTCTTCGCCACCGCCCCGCAGTCCGCCTGACCAGCGGCCCCTGCCGCACTCGTTGACCCACCCAGCAGCACGAACCGAGGAGAGAGACCATGTTCCACGTCACGATCGAGCACCCCGGCATCAGCGACGAGCCCTACGTCTGCGACAGCCCCGCACAACTGCGCACCCTCGTCTGGGGTGTGGCCCGCGCCCAGGGCAAGCCGATCACCGACAAGGACGACCAGGACCGCGAGATGATCATCGAGGTCGGCCACCTCTGGTCCCGCGCGGTCATCGAGCGCGTCGGCCTCCTCGACGTCCACGACCTCCGCGTCAAGGTCGAGCCCGTCGAGGACGAGTTCGCCTACGCCTGCGAGGGTCACGAAGGCGAAGACAGCGTCCTCCTCGGCGGACCGACCCACTGCGACGGGACGTGCAGGCCCCGGCGCCGCTTCGACCACAAGGCCCTGGTCGACCTCTCGTGCGCCCTGGACGACGCCGACGTGGAGGCCGCGGGCGGCTGCGGCCGGTGCAGCCTGGAGGCCGACCAGATGTGCGCGGACTGCGGGCGCTGCAACTGCCACACGCACGCCACCTGCGAGCGACCCGTCGGGAAGTAGCCGGACCCGGGAGCCGGGCCGCCTCGAGCGGCCCGACCCCCGGGCCTTCTTGGCAGTTTCTTTACCTAACTCATTTGGTAAAATCGGTTAGACAAAGTGCGTTTCGTAAAGAATGAAAGTAGATCCACTCCCCACCACCCACCAGGAGCCGCGATGAGCACCGAGACCCCCACCGAGCACCGGTGCGTGAAGTGCAATCGGCTCCTCCGCAACCCCAGCCCCGACGGGCTCGGCCCGAAGTGCCGCAGGATGATCCGCCGCGCGGGCAAGGCGCCTGAGCTGGCCGGATACAAGCCGCACCAGCTGGAAAAGGCGGTCGAGAACCTCCGGCAGGGCGGCCTGATCCCCCTGCGTAAGAGCAGCAAGAACCGCGTCTACCTCGCCGTTAGCAGCGACGGCACCAGCGCCTACCGCACCGCCCGGGCGGCCTGCACGTGCCCGGCCGGCCTGAAGGCCGTGCACGTCTGCTGGCACCGGATCGCCGCCCACATCTTCGACCTCGCGAGCTGAAAGGACCCCACGTGTACGAGCTGAGCACGATCCTGGATGACTGGCCGGATCTGCCCGAGGAAGCCGACTGCGTCCCCGACGAGCAGCCGGTGCCCCCGGAGAAGTGGCCCGTCCTCGCCCCGGTCTGGCGCGACGTCCAGGTGGTCCTGGAGGCCGACCGGAGGGCGGACAACGGCTTCGTCGCGACCGGCCTGCTCTACGCCGCAGGTGCCATCGCGCCGCTCGCGACGGCTGGGCTCGGCCCCGTCGCAGCCGCCCGGTACGGACGCGGCTGGCTGTGGCGCTGCGGCGTGCACGTCATGGCCGACGGCGACCGGCCCGCGCACGACTGCACCGAGAACGGCCGCTCCACCACGGCCGACGGCGCCCGGGACGCCGCCCTTGCCCACGTCCTCGACGAGCACCCCGACGCGGCCGTGCCCTACGTCGCCCGGCGCTGGCACGCGCTCCGCAACTGGAACTGACCCGCCCCGCCCCTGCTCGACACCACCCAGGAGGAACCATCGTGAACGCCTACGCCACCGCCGCCCGCCGCCTCCGCCTGGCCGCCAACGTCTTCGAGGCCCGCGCGCACCACCGCAGTCCGGCCCTCCTCGACATCGTGACCCGCGGCTTCCGCTCGGCCGCCGGCGCCTTCGAGGACACCGCCCCCGCCGAGCCGGGCGAGCTGCCCGAGGAGCTGGCGGACGCGGTCGCCGCCCTCGCCATGGTGTTCCGCGCGCACGACTTCCACCTCTCGGCCGCCCTCGTCGCGTACGCGGTCGAGCCGGTGACCGGCGTCACCCCGCCCATGAAGGTCCTGGGCGCGGTGAGCGAGAAGCTCGCCCGCGACGACTTCGACCTGCAGAAGCGCCGGAACACGGTCCTGCACCACCCGCACCTGGAGTCGGCGGACGACGAGGTCACGAGCTGGGCGCTGCGGGCGCTGGCCACGGTCCACTACAAGCACGAGCGCCTCGCCGCCGAGGTGGCCGCCGACAACGCCAGGCTTTGCCACGAAGGCAGGACCGCGTTCCACCTGCTCCCCGCCCAGCGGCAGCACACCGGCCGCCGCTCCGCCTGACCTCACCCCGCACCCGACCGAAGGGAAGACCGATGTTCACGACCTACCAGGCCGAGGCCCCCTCCGTCCTGCGCATGCGCTGCGTGCGCCACGCCTTGGAGGGCCACGACGTGGCCGCCGAGTTCCTGATCAGCGCCAGCAGCGGACACGGCATGGCGGCCTGCGGCGAGCACCGCGAGGTGACCACGCGGGTCCTGGCCGACTTCACCGGGACCGACGACGTCGAGCTGCAGGCGCTGTTCGCGCTCACCGGCCTGTCGTGCACGGGCGAGCCGCTGATGGTGGTGGCCGAGCCCGACCGGCCCGAGCGGCGCGCCCTGCCCCTCGTCCCGGCCCGCCTCCTGGAGCTCCACGGGAGGGCGCGGGAGGCGGCCCGGGAGGCCGGTCCGCGCGACGGGGACAAGCTGATCGCGGCGCTCGCGGTGTACGGAGTCCCGAGCTGGCTCCACGAGGACTGCGGCGTCTCGTACGTGATCGCGGGCGTCGACCGCACCCGGGACGAGGGCCTCGCGCACACCGGGCCGAAGGTGTTCCTGTACTCGGGGGAGAACGCCGACCTCGCCCCGGCCGACCACACCGAGCCGTGGGCGTGCGCCCTGTACGGCGGGGACGGCGAGTTCGTCGACATCCTGTTCACCGCCCAGGCCGGGATGGGCCTCGACGCGGAGTGCGCGCACGCCGCCCTGTGCCTGACGGCCTGGCTGGACGAGCACGCCGACCGGCACCCGCGCGCCTGACCTGGGATTTCGCGTCCGCATCTTTGTGTAATCCACTTTGTCAAAACGGTTAGGCAAAGTTGATTACGGAAATGATGGATGTGTAACCCCTCACCACCCCAAGCAGCTCTGACCAGCCCTGACCCACCCACCCGGGCCCGGCGCCCACCACTGCGCCGG
>NZ_JBEYXJ010000186.1:0-8316 GCF_040645015.1 Streptomyces sp. NPDC046881
GGGCGGCGCCCGGCGCCCGAACAGTCCGCCCGCGCCGGGCAGCGACCCGCCGAGCCGCCGGGAGACGAGGACCCACACCACGACCAGGACCACGACCTCGCCAAAGCGCCGCTACGGCAATCGCGCCGCTACGGCAACTGCGCCGCCCGCGCCTCACGCCGGTTGTCGCGGAAGTTGTTCACCCGCCGAGCCGTCGCGAACAGCGGAATCACCGCGCCCATGACCAGCTGCAGCGCGCACCCCGTCTGGAGCAGCAGCTGACCGCTGGGCGCGTCGAAGGCCCAGGCCGCCAGCAGCCCCATCGACAGCACGATCCAGCAGAGCATCGCCCCGGCCAGCCGCCCCCGCGGCTTCGGGTACTCCACCCGGCTCACCATCAGCCACGCCGTCCCCAGAATCGCCAGCAGCGTCGCCACGAACGGCAGCTCCAGCAGCACGATCGAGACGACGGTCAGCGCGCCGAACGGCGAGGGCATGCCCTGGAACATGCCGTCCTTCATCGTCACGCAGCTGAACCGGGCCAGTCTGAGGACCACGGCCAGCAGCACCACGATCGCGCCCACCGCCGCCACCCGCTGGTGCGCGTCGTCGGCGACCATGCCGTAGACGAGCACGAAGTACGCGGGCGCGAGGCCGAAGCTGATCAGGTCCGACAGGTTGTCCAGCTCCGCGCCCATCGGCGACGAGCGCAGCTTGCGCGCCACCAGGCCGTCGAACAGGTCGAAGACCGCCGCGCAGAGCATCAGGATGACCGCCGTGGCCGCGCTGTGGCGGGCCATGCCGGACTCCTGGCTGCCGGTCAGGTGCGGGATCAGGATGCCGGTGGTGGTGAAGTACACCGCCATGAAGCCGCACGTGGCGTTGCCCAGGGTGAGGGTGTCCGCTATCGACAGGCGGAGCGAGAGGGGCATCTCCTCCTCGTCGTCCGCCTCGTCGGCCTCGGGCACCCAGCCCGCCTGGGTCTCCGGATCAATCACGGTCAATGCGAGTCACCCCAGCCACGGTCTTCTGTCCGACCTCGACCGCGACCTCCACGCCCTCGGGCAGGTAGAGGTCGACACGCGAGCCGAAGCGGATCAGACCGATTCGGTCGCCCTGCTCGACCTTCGTCCCCTCCGGGAGGTAGGGCACGATGCGGCGGGCCACCGCGCCGGCGATCTGGATCATCTCGATGTCGCCGAGTTCGGTGTCGAAATGCCAGACTACGCGCTCGTTGTTCTCGCTCTCCTTGTTGAAAGCCGGAACAAAGCCGCCGGGGATGTGCTCGACCGACGTCACCGTGCCCGCGAGGGGCGCGCGGTTGACGTGGACGTTGAGCGGGCTCATGAAGATCGCGACGCGGGTGCGCCCGTCCTTCCACGGCATGATGCTCTGCACCACACCGTCGGCGGGCGAGATGACCCGGCCCGTGGCGATCTCGCGCTCGGGGTCGCGGAAGAACCACAGCATGCCCGCCGCGAGCGCGGTGGCGGGCACGGCCACGGCCTTGGCGGCGCCCGAGCGGCGGGCGCGGGCCAGGCTGAGGGCTGCGGTGGCGACGGTCGGGAGAAGCCACGGCGATGCTCCGCGCGCGAGGCGTGCGCCTACCAGGCTGTCGCGGTGTGCAGAGGTTTGGCTGTGGGGCATGGATGACCTTCGTAGCGGATGATGCCGCGCTCTGACGGGGGACGGCGGCTTTCCCGGGATCGTACCGGGCGCGGGCCACAACTCGGCAAGCCAGGAAGTCGAGTCGGCGGCCGAAGACGGCCTACGGGGTGTGATCTTCTTCTCGAAGAAAACACCCCGTAACCGGACAATCAACCCTGGAATCGATACTCCTCGAGCAGCCTGCGGCCGATGATCATTTTCTGGATCTCGGCGGTGCCTTCGCCGATGAGCAGCATCGGGGCCTCACGGTAGAGGCGCTCGATCTCGTACTCCTTGGAGAAGCCGTAGCCGCCGTGGATCCGGAAGGCGTCCTCCACGACCTCCTTGCAGTACTCGGAGGCCAGGTACTTCGCCATGCCGGCCTCCAGGTCGTTTCGTTCCCCGGAGTCCTTTTTGCGGGCTGCGTTGACCATCATCGCATGCGCGGCCTCGACCTTGGTGGCCATCTCGGCCAGCTTGAACTGGATGGCCTGGTGCTGGGCGATCGGCTTGCCGAAGGTGTGCCGCTGCTGGGCGTACTGCACCCCCAGCTCGAAGGCGCGCTGGGCGACGCCGCAGCCGCGCGCCGCCACGTTGACCCGGCCGACCTCCACGCCGTCCATCATTTGGTAAAAACCTCGGCCGGTGACCCCGCCGAGCACCCGGTCGGCCGGAACGCGCAGGCCGTCCATGATCAGCTCGGTGGTGTCGACGCCCTTGTAGCCCATCTTGTCGATCTTGCCGGGGATGGTGAGGCCCGGGCGGACCTCGCCGAAGCCCGGCTCCTTCTCGACCAGGAAGGTGGTCATCGACTTGTGCGGGGCCGTGCCCTCGGGGTGTCCTTCGTCACTTCGGACCAGAACGGCCACGAGCGAGGACGTGCCGCCGTTGGTCAGCCACATCTTCTGGCCGTTCAGGACGTACTCGTCGCCGTCCTTGACCGCCTTCGACGTGATGGCGGACACATCCGAGCCCAGGCCCGGCTCCGACATGGAGAAGGCGCCCCGGATGTCGCCGGCCGCCATCCGCGGCAGGAAGTGGTCCTTCTGCTCCTGCGTGCCGTGCTGCTTGAGCATGTACGCGACGATGAAGTGGGTGTTGATGATGCCGGACACCGACATCCAGCCGCGGGCGATCTCCTCCACGCACAGCGCGTAGGTGAGCAGCGACTCGCCCAGGCCCCCGTACTCCTCGGGGATCATCAGACCGAACAGACCCAGCTCCTTGAGCCCGTCCACGATCTGCTGCGGGTACTCGTCGCGGTGCTCCAGCTCCGTCGCGACGGGGATGATCTCCTTGTCGACAAAGTCACGGACCGTCGAGAGGATCTCCTGCTGGACGTCGGTCAGACCGGCGGTCTGGGCGAGACGGGCCATCGTTACTTCTCCTGCTGCTTCAGCTCCGGGCGGCCGGGCTGCTCGCCGCCGCGCTCCTTGGTGTACGTCTCGGTGGGCACCATCACCTTGCGGCGGAAGACGCACACCAGGGTGCCGTCCTGCTTGTAGCCCTTGGTCTCGACGTAGACGATGCCTC
The DNA here is from genome assembly GCF_040645015.1 of Streptomyces sp. NPDC046881. NCBI lineage: Bacteria > Bacillati > Actinomycetota > Actinomycetes > Kitasatosporales > Streptomycetaceae > Streptomyces > Streptomyces sp. NPDC046881. The sequence goes on from NZ_JBEYXJ010000186.1 coordinate 3,160, forward strand.
GGTCGTTCTTCGACTTCGACGGCCACTTGTCCAGCACGGTCGTCTCGCCGTAGATCGTGTCGCCGTGGAAGGTCGGCGCCACGTGCCTGAGCGACTCGATCTCCAGGTTGGCGATCGCCTTGCCGGAGATGTCCGGGACGGACATGCCGAGCAGGAGGGAGTAGATGTAGTTCCCGACGACGACGTTCTTGCCGAAGTCCGTCGTCTTCTCCGCATAGTTGGTGTCCATGTGGAGCGGGTGGTGGTTCATGGTGAGGAGACAGAACAGGTGGTCGTCGTACTCCGTGACCGTCTTGCCCGGCCAGTGCTTGTACGTCGCCCCGACCTCGAACTCCTCGTAGGTGCGTCCGAACTGCATCGCGCTCAGGCCTCCGGGATCTCGAACGTCGACGTACGGGTCATCCCCGCCGCCCGCCCCTTGCCGGCGATGACCAGGGCCATCTTGCGGCTGGCCTCGTCGATCATCTCGTCGCCGAGCATCGCGGAGCCCTTCTTGCCGCCCGCCTCGGACGTGTAGTAGTCGTACGCGTCCAGGATCAGCTCGGCGTGGTCGTAGTCCTCCTGGGACGGCGAGAAGATCTCGTTGGACGCCTCGACCTGGCCCGGGTGCAGCACCCACTTGCCGTCGAAGCCCAGCGCGGCGGCGCGCTGCGCCACCTCCCGGTAGCCGTCGACGTTGCGGATCTGCAGGTAGGGACCGTCGATCGCCTGGAGGTTGTTGGCGCGGGCGGCCATCAGGATCTTCATCAGGATGTAGTGGTAGGCGTCCGCCGGGTAGCCGGGCGGCTGCTCGCCCACGACGAGGGACTTCATGTTGATGGAGGCCATGAAGTCGGCCGGGCCGAAGATGATCGTCTCCAGGCGCGGGGAGGCCTGCGCGATCGCGTTGACGTTGTTCAGGCCCTGGGCGTTCTCGATCTGCGCCTCGATGCCGATCTTGCCGACCTCGAAGCCCATGGTCTTCTCGATCTGCGTCAGCAGCAGGTCCAGCGCGACGACCTGCTCGGCGCTCTGCACCTTCGGCAGCATGATGCAGTCGAGGTTCTGGCCGGCGCCCTCGACGACCGTCACGACGTCGCGGTACGTCCACTCGGTCGTCCAGTCGTTGACGCGCACGACCCGCGTCTTGCCGGTCCAGTCGCCCTCGTTGAGGAACTTGACGATGGTGTGCCGCGCCTCGGGCTTGGCGAGCGGCGCGCACGCGTCCTCCAGGTCGAGGAAGACCTGGTCCGCCGGGAGGCCCTGCGCCTTCTCCAGGAAGCGCGGGTTGCTGCCCGGCACGGCCAGGCAGGAGCGCCGCGGGCGAAGGCGGTTGACGGTCGTCATGCGGGGACCTCCAGGGGGTCGAGCTTGTTCGCTTTCCGGATCTCGTCGACGATGCGGCCGATGATCCCGGTGATGTCGAAGTCCTTCGGGGTGAACACCGCGGCCACTCCGGCAGCCCTGAGCTGATCGGCGTCACCGTTCGGGATGATGCCACCTGCGATCACGGGTATATCTGTGGCACCCGCCACACGCAGCCGCTGGAGCACGTCCGGGACCAGCTGGGCGTGCGAGCCGGACAGGATCGACAGGCCGACGGCGTGCACGTCCTCGGCCAGGGCCGCGTCCACGATCTGCTCCGGGGTGAGCCGGATGCCCTGGTAGACGACCTCGAAGCCGGCGTCACGGGCGCGCACGGCGATCTGCTCGGCGCCGTTGGAGTGCCCGTCCAGGCCGGGCTTGCCGACCAGGAAGCGCAGCTTGCCGACGCCCAGGTCGCGGGCGGTGGCGTCCACCTTGGCGCGGACCCCGGCCATCGCCGAGCCCTGCTCGGCGGGCACGGCCACCGGCGCGGACGAGACACCGGTGGGCGCCCGGTACTCGCCGAACACCTCGCGCAGGGCGCCCGCCCACTCGCCGGTGGTGACCCCGGCGCGGGCGCACTCCAGCGTGGCCTCCATGAGGTTGCCGGTGCCCTTCGCGGCCTCCTTCAGCCGCTCCAGCGCCTTGCAGGGCCGCGGGTGGTTGAAGGGCGGCTGGTAGCGGGTGTCGCGCCACTTGCGCAGCGACTCGACGACCCGGGTCTCGACCTCCGGGTCCACCGTCTGGATCGCGGTGTCCAGGTCGGCCGTGAGCGGGTTCGGCTCGGTGCCCTCGAAGATGTTGACGCCGACGATCTTCTCCTCGCCGGACTCGATCCGGGCGCGGCGCTCGGCGTGCGAGGCGACCAGCTGCGACTTCAGGTAGCCGGACTCCACGGCGGCCAGCGCGCCGCCCATCTCCTGGATGCGGTCGATCTCGGCGAGGACCTCCTCGACCAGCTGGTCGACCTTCGCCTCGACGACCTTCGAGCCCTCGAAGATGTCCTCGTACTCCAGCAGGTCGCTCTCGTAGGCCAGCACCTGCTGGATGCGCAGGCTCCACTGCTGGTCCCAGGGGCGCGGCAGGCCGAGGGCCTCGTTCCAGGCGGGCAGCTGCACGGCACGCGCGCGTGCGTCCTTGGAGAGGGTCACGGCCAGCATCTCCAGCACGATCCGCTGGACGTTGTTCTCCGGCTGCGCCTCGGTCAGGCCGAGCGAGTTCACCTGGACGCCGTAGCGGAACCGGCGCTGCTTGGGGTTCTCGATGCCGTACCGCTCACGGGTGACCTTGTCCCAGATGCGGCCGAAGGCCCGCATCTTGCACATCTCCTCGATGAAGCGGACGCCCGCGTTCACGAAGAAGGAGATGCGGGCGACCACGTCGCCCATGCGCTCCTGCGGCACCTGGCCGGAGTCGCGCACGGCGTCGAGCACGGCGATCGCGGTGGACATCGCGTACGCGATCTCCTGCACCGGCGTGGCCCCGGCCTCCTGCAGGTGGTAGCTGCAGATGTTGATCGGGTTCCACTTCGGGATGTGGGAGACCGTGTACGCGATCATGTCCGTCGTCAGCCGGAGCGAGGGCCCCGGCGGGAACACGTGGGTGCCCCGGGAGAGGTACTCCTTGACGATGTCGTTCTGGGTCGTGCCCTGGAGCTTGGTGATGTCCGCGCCCTGCTCCTCGGCGACGACCTGGTAGAGCGCCAGCAGCCACATGGCGGTGGCGTTGATCGTCATCGAGGTGTTCATCTGCTCCAGGGGGATGTCCTGGAACAGCCGGCGCATGTCACCGAGGTGCGCGACGGGCACGCCCACCCGGCCGACCTCGCCGCGCGCGAGGATGTGGTCGGGGTCGTAGCCGGTCTGCGTCGGCAGGTCGAACGCCACCGACAGGCCGGTCTGGCCCTTGGCGAGATTGCGCCGGTACAGCTCGTTGGACGCCTCGGCCGTGGAGTGGCCGGCGTACGTCCGCATGAGCCACGGACGGTCCTTCTGACGCTCTGTCATCTTCGACTCTCCGGGCCTCAGACGTTCCGGAAGCGGTTGATGGCGTCGATGTGCTTGGCGCGCATCTCCTCGTCGCGCACGCCGAGGCCCTCCTCGGGCGCCAGGCACAGCACGCCGACCTTGCCCTGGTGCAGGTTGCGGTGCACGTCGTAGGCGGCCTGACCGGTGTCCTCAAGGGAGTAGGTCTTCGACAGGGTCGGGTGGATCTTGCCCTTGGCGATGAGGCGGTTGGCCTCCCAGGCCTCGCGGTAGTTGGCGAAGTGCGAGCCGATGATCCGCTTCAGGGACATCCACAGGTAGCGGTTGTCGTACTCGTGCATGTAGCCCGAGGTCGAGGCGCAGGTGGTGATGGTGCCGCCCTTGCGGGTGACGAAGACGCTCGCGCCGAAGGTCTCGCGGCCGGGGTGCTCGAAGACGATGTCGATGTCCTCGCCGCCGGTCAGCTCGCGGATGCGCTTGCCGAAGCGCTTCCACTCCTTGGGGTCCTGGGTGTTCTCGTCCTTCCAGAACTTGTAGCCCTCGGCGTTGCGGTCGATGATCGCCTCGGCGCCCATCGAGCGGCAGATCTCCGCCTTCTGGGGCGAGGACACCACGCAGATCGGGTTGGCGCCGCCGGCCAGCGCGAACTGGGTGGCGTAGGAGCCGAGGCCGCCGCTCGCACCCCAGATGAGCACGTTGTCGCCCTGCTTCATGCCGGCGCCGTTGCGGGAGACCAGCTGGCGGTAGGCGGTGGAGTTGACCAGGCCCGGGGCCGCGGCCTCCTCCCAGCTGAGGTGGTCCGGCTTCGGCATCAGCTGGTTGGACTTCACCAGCGCGATCTCGGCGAGGCCGCCGAAGTTGGTCTCGAAGCCCCAGATGCGCTGCTCGGGGTCGAGCATCGTGTCGTTGTGGCCGTCGGAGGACTCCAGCTCGACCGACAGGCAGTGCGCGACGACCTCGTCACCGGGCTTCCAGGCGTTGACGCCCGGGCCGGTGCGCAGGACCACGCCCGCGAGGTCGGAGCCGATGATGTGGTACGGCAGGTCGTGCCGCTTGGCCAGCTCGCTGGTGCGGCCGTAGCGCTCCAGGAACCCGAAGGTGGACAGCGGCTCGAAGATCGAGGTCCACACCGAGTTGTAGTTGACCGAGGAGGCCATGACGGCCACCAGGGCCTCACCCGGGCCCAGTTCGGGCAGGGGGACCTCGTCGAGGTGGATCGACTTGCGCGGGTCCTTGTCGCGGGTCTGCAGGCCCGCGAACATCTCCGTCTCGTCCTTGTGCACGGTGATCGCACGGTACGACTCGGGGAGCGGCAGGGCGGCGAAGTCGGCGGACGTGGCGTCCTTCGACTGGATCGCGTCCAGGATGTCCTTCACGGTCACGGTGTTGCCTCCGGCGGTGAGCGCCCTGAGGGAGGGGCGCCTGGGGGATCGTCGGTGCTGCGATGAGTGCTGCTGAGGGTTTTCGAGGGGTGTGCCGTCGGTTCGGCTCGGTGGTGCTTCGGCAGCGCTTTGTGGCGCGGGAGGTTGCCTGTGACGCAGGCGTCCGGGCGCGCAGGCCATGAGCTTGCGGGGACAGCCGGCGAACGAAAGGTCTCTGCTCGCCGGCCGCCCGGACACCTTCAACGTATGACACCGCGTGTCAGGCCGCAAGGCACTGAGTGCCAGAACCTGCTCTCAGATGAAATCTTTACGCAACAAATGAGCGATGATCGATCACAGTCGGGGCAAAGGAAACGGGCTGGGGGCGGCACCCAGTGCCGCCCCCAGCCCGTTTCTCCCGCGCCGTCCGGTCAGGACCGTTGCTTCAGCGCCAGCTCGATGGTGCG
>NZ_JBEYXJ010000187.1:0-8228 GCF_040645015.1 Streptomyces sp. NPDC046881
GCCCGGAGGAAACCGCCGCCGGCACCGGACCGCAGGCCCCGGACGCCTGCTGGCTGGACACCGAGACCGCCCTGACCCTGCTCACCTCCCCGCTGGCCGGCATGGACGCCGCCGACCTGCGCCGCCTCGGCCGTGCCCTGCGCGAGGAGGAGCGGGCCGCCGGGAACCCGCTGCCGCCCCCGTCCGACGAACTCCTCGCCCGGGCGCTCGCCGAACCGGAGCGCCTGGCCGTGCACGACCCGGTGTACGCGCGCGGGGCGCAGCGCCTGGGGGCGCTGCTCCGCAAGGCCCGTGAGCGCCTCGCGGGCGGCGGGACGGCCGAGGAGGCGCTGTGGGACCTGTGGGAGGGCACGCCGTGGCCCGGGCGTCTGGAGCGGGCCGCCCGGCGCGGCGGCGCGGCCGGCCGCAACGCCGACCGGGACCTGGACGCCGTCTGCGCGCTGTTCGCCACCGCCGCGCGCGCGGAGGAGCGCACCGGGGGCCGCGGCGCCCTGAACTTCCTGGCCGAGATCGAGGCCGAGGACATAGCCGCCGACACGCTCACCCGCCGTGCGGTACGGCCCGACGCCGTCCGCGTGATGACCGCGCACCGCGCGAAAGGCCTGGAGTGGCGGCTGGTCGTCGTCGCCGGCGTCCAGGAGGGCCTGTGGCCCGACCTGCGGCGCCGCGGCTCACTGCTGGAGGCCGACCGCATCGGTCGCGACGGACTCGCCGAGCCGCTGACCCCCGGCGCGCTGCTCGCCGAGGAGCGCCGCCTGTTCTACGTCGCAGCCACGCGCGCGCGTGACCGGCTCGTCGTCACCGCCGTGAAGGCACCGGCCGACGACGGCGACCAGCCGTCCCGGTTCCTGACCGAGCTGGGCGTCGAACCCAAGGACGTCACCGGGCGCCCCCGCCGCCCGCTGTCCGTCGCCGCGCTCGTCGCCGAACTGCGCGCCACCACCGTCGACCCGCGCGCCTCCGCCGCGCTGCGGGAGGCCGCCGCACGCCGGCTCGCCCGCCTCGCCGCGCTCGCCGACGAGGACGGCCGCCCGCTGGTGCCGTCCGCGCACCCCTACCGCTGGTGGGGCATGTTCGAGCCGACCGAGAGCAGGGTGCCGCTGCGTCACCGCGACCAGCCCGTGGTGCTCTCCGGCAGCGCCCTGGACCAGCTCGCCAACACCTGCGCCCTGCAGTGGTTCCTCGGCCGAGAGGTGAAGGCCGACGCCCCCGCCACCGCCGCCCAGGGCTTCGGCAACGTCGTCCACGTCCTCGCCGACGAGGTCGCCTCCGGCCGCACCCCCGCCGACCTCGACGTCCTCATGGAGCGCCTGGACTCCGTGTGGAACGCGCTCGCCTTCGACGCACCCTGGAAGTCGCAGCAGGAGAAGGACAACGCGCGCGTGGCGCTCGAACGCTTCCTGAACTGGCACGTGCTGGACCGGACCGGCCGCACCCCGGTGGCCAGCGAGCAGGACTTCGACGTCACCCTCGAAGCGGGCGGCTACCAGGTCCGCATCCGCGGCCAGATGGACCGCGTGGAGACGGATGCCGAGGGCCGCGCCTACGTGGTCGACTTCAAGACCGGCAAGCAGGCGCCCACCGCGCGCGAGGTGGAGCGGCACCCCCAGCTCGCCGTCTACCAGCTCGCCGTCCGCGAAGGCGCCGTCGACACCGCCTTCGACGGCGTGCGCCCCGAACCGGGCGGCGCCGAACTGGTCCACCTCAGACAGGGCGCCGCCAAGCGCGACGGCGGCGAGGACCTGCCCAAGGTGCAGACCCAGGAGCCGCTCGCGGGGGAGTGGGTCGGCGAGCTGCTGGCCACCGCCGCCGGAAAGGTCCTCGACGAGCGGTTCACACCGAGCACCGGCCAGCACTGCACGCACTGCGCGTTCCGCGCCTCCTGCAGCGCACGCCCGGAGGGACGGCACGTGGTGGAGTAACCACCCCGTGGCAGGCGTGACGTACGGCACCATACGGGCTGACCTGCACTTCTTCCGTCCCGGGCGGCCAGTTCGTCCTGGACTGTCAGTGCCCGCCGCTAGCCTCTTTCGACATGTCCGCCCGCATCACCGACCCCGAGCAGCTCAAGGAGCTCCTCGGCATCCCCTTCACCCCGGAGCAGACGGCCTGCATCACCGCGCCGCCCGCCCCGCAGGTGATCGTGGCCGGCGCCGGGTCGGGCAAGACCACCGTCATGGCGGCCCGCGTGGTCTGGCTGGTCGGCACCGGCCAGGTCGCCCCCGAACAGGTCCTCGGCCTGACCTTCACCAACAAGGCCGCCGGCGAGCTGGCCGAACGCGTCGGCAAGGCACTGATCAAGGCCGGCGTGACCGACCCCGACGTCATCGACCCCGACAACCCGCCGGGCGAGCCCGTCATCTCGACGTACCACGCCTTCGCCGGCCGCCTGCTCACCGACCACGGCCTGCGCATCGGCCTGGAACCCAGCTCGCGGCTGCTGGCCGACGCCACCCGCTACCAGCTCGCCGCGCGCGTGCTGCGCGAGGCCCCCGGCCCGTACCCGGCGCTGACCCGCTCCTTCGCCGACCTGGTCAGCGACCTGCTCACCCTCGACTCCGAACTCGCCGAACACCTCGTCGACCCCGAGGAACTGCGCGCCTGGGACGCCGGCCTGCTGCGCACCCTGGAAGGCGCCAAGCTCACCAACGCCGACCTGCGCAAGGTCCCCGAGACGGCCGCGGCCCGCCGGGAACTCGCCGCCCTCGTCCAGCGCTACCGGGCCGCGAAACGGCAGCGGGACCTGCTCGACTTCGGCGACCAGATCGCCCTGTCCGCCCGCCTCGCCGGCATCCCCGACGTGGGCCGCCTGCTGCGCGAGGAGTTCCGCGTGGTCCTCCTCGACGAGTACCAGGACACCTCCGTCGCCCAGCGCGTCCTGCTCGCGGGCCTGTTCGGCGGCGGCACCGGCCACCCGGTGACCGCCGTCGGCGACCCCTGCCAGGCCATCTACGGCTGGCGCGGCGCCTCCGTCGCCAACCTGGACGACTTCCCCGACCACTTCGCCCACGCCGACGGCCGGCCCGCCACCCGGCAGGCACTGAGCGAGAACCGGCGCAGCGGCGGGCGCCTGCTCGACCTCGCCAACGGCCTCGCCACGCCCCTGCGCGCCATGCACGCGGGCGTGGAGGCCCTCCGCCCGGCCCCGGGCGCCGAATACGACGGCACGGTCCGCTGCGCCCTGCTGCCCACCCACGCCGAGGAGATCGACTGGATCGCCGACTCCCTCGCCCACCTCGTGCGCACCGGCACGCCACCCGGCGAGATCGCCGTCCTGTGCCGCACCGCCACCGACTTCGCCGAGATCCAGGGCGCCCTCGTCGCCCGCGACATCCCCGTCGAGGTCGTCGGCCTGTCCGGGCTGCTGCACCTGCCCGAGATCGCCGACCTCGTCGCCGTCTGCGAGGTCCTGCAGGACCCCGGCGCCAACGCCTCCCTGGTGCGCCTGCTGACCGGACCGCGCTGGCGCATCGGCCCCCGCGACCTCGCCCTGCTCGGCCGCCGGGCCCGCCTGCTGGTCGTCCACGCGCGCGGGGACGACGGCGACGACCCGGACCGCCGGCTCGCCGAAGCCGTCGAGGGCGTCGACCCGTCCGAGGTGATCTCGCTCGCGGACGCCCTGGACACCTTCCTGGAAGCGCCCCTGGAGGACGGCGACGACGACGGGCTGCCGTTCTCGCCGGACGCGCGCGTGCGCTTCGCCCGGCTCGCCGCCGAACTGCGCGACCTGCGCCGCTCGCTGTCCGACCCGCTGATGGACGTCCTGCACCGCGTCCTCGCCGTCACCGGCCTCGAGGTGGAGCTGTCGGCGTCCCCGCACGCGCTCGCCGCCCGCCGCCGCGAGACCCTGTCCAACTTCCTGGACATCGCCGCCTCCTTCGCCGCGAGCGACGGCGAGGCCACCCTCCTCGCCTTCCTCGGCTTCCTGCGCACCGCCGCCCAGTACGAGAAGGGCCTCGACAACGCCCTGCCCGGCGGCGAGAACACCGTCAAGGTGCTCACCGCGCACAAGTCCAAGGGCCTGGAATGGGACGTCGTGGCCGTCCCCGGACTGGTCACCGGCACCTTCCCCAGCGCCCAGGGCCGCGAGAAGTGGACCGCCCAGGCCAAGGTGCTCCCGCACGCCCTGCGCGGCGACACCGACACCCTGCCCGACGTCGACGGCTGGGACGCGCGCGGGATGAAGGCCTTCCACGAGGCCATGAAGGACCACCAGCACACCGAGGAGCTCCGCCTCGGCTACGTCACCTTCACCCGCCCCCGCTCGCTCCTGCTCGGCTCCGGCCACTGGTGGGGACCCAGCCAGAAGAAGCCACGCGGCCCCTCCGACTTCCTCCAGGCGCTGTACGACCACTGCGCGGCCGGACACGGCGAGATCGAGGCATGGGCGGACGAGCCCGCCGAGGACGAGGAGAACCCGGCCCTGCACACGGCCGGCGCCGACCAGGTGTGGCCGCTCCCGCTGGACGCCGCTGCCCTGGCCCGCCGCCGCGCCGCCGCCGAGACCGTCCTCACCCACCTGGACACCCTCGCCGCCCAGCCCTCCGGCCACCGCCCGGCCCTGCACGACCCCGCGGGCGACGAGCACCCGGACTGGCCCGCGCCCCCCGACGACGACCCGTACGAGGAGCCGTACCCCGACCCGTACGACGAAGAGCCGTACGAGGACTTCCCCTACGAGGACTCCTCCTACGAGGACTCCTCCTACGAGGACCCTGCCTACGAGGACTCCTCCTACGCCGGGGACCGGCCGCCCTACGACGAGGACGGCGAGGAGCCCCCGGCCGACGAGGCCGTCCCGGACGCCCCCGACGCCCCGGCCGACCGGGACTCCTGGGGCGCCGGCCGGCCCGTGGTCCCCCACCAGGCGCCCGCCCCGCAGCGCCGCCCCCAGCCGCACCCCGGCACCGACCTCGCCTCCCTCACCCCCGAGGAGGCCCGCGCCGTCGCCTCCTGGGACCGCGACCTGGACGCCCTGACCGGAGAGCTGCTGCGCGCCCGGCGCACCGTCACCGACGTCCCCCTGCCCGCCACCCTCACCGCCTCTCAGCTGCTTCGGCTCGCGGAGGACCCGGACGGGCTCGCGCAGGAACTCGCGCGCCCCATGCCGCGCCCCCCGCAACCGGCCGCACGCCGGGGCACCCGGTTCCACGCATGGGTGGAAACCCGCTTCGAGGAGCTGACGCTGCCCCTGCTCGAACCGGACGAGCTGCCCGGCAGCGACGCCGAGATCGCCGACGAACACGACCTGGAAACCCTGAAGGAAGCCTTCGAACGCACCGAGTACGCCCGGCGCACCCCGTACCGGGTCGAGGCACCCTTCCAGCTCACCCTCGCCGGCCGCGTCGTCCGGGGCCGCATCGACGCCGTCTACAGACACGGCGACGGCGACGAGACGACGTACGAGATCGTCGACTGGAAGACCGGCCGCACCCGCACCGCCGACCCCCTCCAGCTCGCCGTGTACCGGCTCGCCTGGGCCGAGCAGCAGGGCGTACCGCCGGAGTCGGTCACGGCCGCCTTCCTGTACGTACGCACCGGCGAGGTCGTCCGACCCCGGCACCTGCCGGACCGGGCCGCACTCGAACGGCTCCTCACCGGTGAGACGGAGAGCACACATGAGGTGACCTGAGTGTGACGAACCGCCCGCCGAGGATGTCGGTGCGGGCCGATAGGCTCGGGAGCATGAGCCAGACCCCGGACAGCGCCGTCCGCATGTACATCGAGCAGCACCGCGCCGCCTTCCTCGACGACCTCACCGCATGGCTGCGCATCCCCTCCGTGTCGGCCCAGCCCGACCACGCGCCCGACGTACGGCACAGCGCGGACTGGCTCGCCGCCAAGCTCAAGGAGACCGGCTTCCCCACCGCCGAGGTCTGGCAGACCCCCGGCGCCCCCGCCGTCTTCGCCGAGTGGCCCTCGGACGACCCGGACGCACCCACGGTCCTGGTCTACGGCCACCACGACGTGCAGCCCGCCGCCCGCGAGGACGGCTGGGACAGCGACCCCTTCGAACCGGTCGTCCGCGACAACCGGCTCTACGCGCGCGGGGCGGCCGACGACAAGGGCCAGGTGTTCTTCCACACACTCGGCGTCCGCGCCCACCTCGCCGCCACCGGCCGCACCACGCCGGCCGTCCACCTCAAGCTGCTGATCGAGGGCGAGGAGGAATCCGGCTCCCCGCACTTCCGGGCCCTGGTCGAGGAGCAGGCCGGACGGCTCGCCGCCGACGCCGTGATCGTCTCCGACACCGGCATGTGGTCCGAGGACACCCCGACCGTGTGCACCGGCATGCGCGGCCTCGCCGAGTGCGAGATCCGGTTGTACGGCCCCGAGCAGGACATCCACTCCGGCTCCTTCGGCGGCGCCGTACCCAACCCGGCCACCGCCGCCGCCCGCCTGGTCGCCGCCCTCCACGACGACCACGCGCGCGTGGCGATCCCCGGCTTCTACGACGGCATCGCCGAGCTGACCGACCGCGAGCGCGAGCTCTTCGCCGAGCTGCCGTTCGACGAGCAGCGCTGGCTGCGCACCGCCAAGTCCCACGCCGCCCACGGCGAGGCCGGGCACACCACCCTGGAACGCATCTGGGCCCGCCCCACCGCCGAGGTCAACGGCATCGGCGGCGGCTACCAGGGCCCCGGCAGCAAGACGATCATCCCCGCCACCGCCATGGTCAAGCTGTCCTACCGGCTGGTCGCCGGCCAGGACCCCGACCACATCGAGCAGGCCGTCCGCGCCTGGGCCGCCGGCCAGGTGCCCGCCGGCATCCGCTGCGAGATCGACTTCGGCTCGGCCACGCGCCCGTGCCTGACCCCGCTCGACCACCCCGCGCTGCAGTCCGTGGTCCGCGCCATGGGCCGCGCCTTCCAGCAGCCGGTCCGCTTCACCCGGGAGGGCGGCTCCGGACCCGCCGCCGACCTCCAGGAAGTCCTCGGCGCCCCCATCCTCTTCCTGGGCATCTCCGTCCCGTCCGACGGCTGGCACGCGCCCAACGAGAAGGTCGAGCTGGACCTCCTCCTCAAGGGCGTCGAGACCAGCGCCTACCTGTGGGGTGACCTGGCCCGGAACTGGCGTACCGCGCCCTGACCGGCCGGCGCCGTACGGAAGGGCGGCGCGCGCGGGGCACACTTGAAGGACCGCCCGCCCGCCCCGGCCACGCCCGGCCCGGTGCCCTCCCGCCCTACATCCCGCCGAACCGCCCGCCGAAAGATCCGCTGCACTGGGGGAGTTGGAAGCACCCGTGACCACCTGGACCGACCACACAGCCGACCGACCCATCTCGCTGACCGCCCCGAGCGGCATCGACCGCGCCGCCCACCACCGGCTGGACGAGGCCTGGCTCGCGGCGGCGTGGAGCCACCCCACGACCCGCTGCTTCGTGGTCTCCGGCGGCCAGGTGCTCATCGACGAGGCCCCGGACGGCCGGACGGAACTCGTCATGACGCCGTCCTTCGAGGCCCCCCTCACCGAGGCGCACCGCTACTTCCTCGGCATCGACGAGGACGGCGTCAGCTACTTCGCGCTCCAGAAGGACTCGCTGCCCGGCCGTATCGACCAGTCCGCCCGCCCGGCCGGGCTGCGCGAGGCCGGCCTGCTGCTGTCCCCCCGCGACGCCGGACTCATGGTCCACGCGGTCGGGCTGGAGAACTGGCAGCGCACCCACCGCTTCTGCTCCCGCTGCGGCGAGCGCACGGTCATCGCGGCGGCCGGCCACATCCGCCGCTGCCCGGCCTGCGGCGCCGAGCACTACCCGCGCACCGACCCGGCCGTGATCATGGCGGTCACCGACGAGGACGACCGCATCCTGCTCGGCCGCCAGGTCCACTGGCCCGAGGGCCGCTTCTCCACGCTCGCCGGCTTCGTCGAGCCCGGCGAGTCCATCGAGCAGGCGGTGCGCCGCGAGGTCGCCGAGGAGGTCGGCGTCAGTGTCGGCCAGGTCGAGTACGTCGCCAGCCAGCCCTGGCCCTTCCCGTCCAGCCTCATGCTCGGCTTCATGGCCCGCGCCACCTCCACCGAGATCGACGTCGACGGCGACGAGATCCACGAGGCCCGCTGGTTCTCCCGAGAGGAGCTGCACGCGGCCTTCGAGTCCGGCGAGGTGCTGCCGCCGTACGGCATCTCCATCGCGGCCCGCCTGATCGAGATGTGGTACGGCAAGCCCCTGCCGACCCGCAGCTTCGTCTGACACGGCGAACGGCGGCTCCCGAGCCCGGGGGGGGGTCGGG
>NZ_JBEYXJ010000188.1:0-8063 GCF_040645015.1 Streptomyces sp. NPDC046881
AGGGAGTCGACGCGGAGCGTCGAGGACCGACGACAACGCCGCAGATGTGCGTGCCAAGCCCCGCGACACCGGCAAGATCCGGAAGAGAGGCCCTATAGCCGCAGCAAAAAAAGGGGGCCGCACCACCGGGTGCGGCCCCCTTCCGCGTGTCACGACCGCCGCAGGCTACGGCAGCGCCAGCATCCGCTCCAGCGCCAGCTTGGCGAACGCCTCCGTCTCCTTGTCGACCTCGATGCGGTTGACCAGGTTGCCCTCGGCCAGGGACTCCAGGGCCCAGACCAGGTGGGGCAGGTCGATGCGGTTCATGGTCGAGCAGAAGCAGACGGTCTTGTCGAGGAAGACGATCTCCTTGCCCTCGGGCGCGAAACGGTTCGCCAGCCGGCGGACCAGGTTCAGCTCGGTGCCGATGGCCCACTTGGAACCGGCCGGGGCGGCTTCGAGGGCCTTGATGATGTACTCGGTCGAGCCGACGTAGTCCGCCGCGGCCACGACCTCGTGCTTGCACTCGGGGTGGACCAGGACGTTCACGCCGGGGATGCGCGCGCGGACGTCGTTGACCGAGTCCAGACTGAAGCGGCCGTGGACCGAGCAGTGGCCGCGCCACAGGATCATCTTGGCGGCGCGCAGCTCGTCCGCCGTGAGGCCGCCGTTCGGCTTGTGCGGGTTGTAGACCACGCAGTCGTCCAGGGACATGCCCATGTCGCGGACGGCGGTGTTGCGGCCCAGGTGCTGGTCCGGCAGGAAGAGGACCTTTGTTGCCGAGGGCTCCCCCTGCTCGAAGGCCCAGTCCAGGGCGCGCTTGGCGTTGGACGAGGTGCAGATGGTGCCGCCGTGCTTGCCGGTGAACGCCTTGATGTCGGCGGAGGAGTTCATGTACGACACCGGGACCACCTGCTCGGCGATGCCGGCCTCGGTCAGCACGTCCCAGCACTCGGCGACCTGCTCGGCCGTCGCCATGTCGGCCATGGAGCAGCCGGCGGCGAGGTCGGGCAGGACGACCTTCTGGTCGTCCGAGGTCAGGATGTCCGCCGACTCGGCCATGAAGTGCACACCGCAGAAGACGATGTACTCGGCCTCCGGGCGCGCCGCCGCGTCCCGGGCCAGCTTGAAGGAGTCGCCCGTGACATCGGCGAACTGGATGACCTCGTCGCGCTGGTAGTGGTGGCCGAGCACGAAGACCTTGTCGCCGAGCTTCTCCTTGGCGGCGCGGGCACGCTCGACCAGATCGGGGTCGGACGGCGACGGCAGGTCACCGGGACACTCGACGCCCCGCTCGCTCTTCGGGTCGGCCTCGCGGCCGAGCAGCAGCAGGGCGAGCGGAGTCGGCTGTACGTCGAGCTCCTGGGTCTGGGCGGTGGTCACGACACGCACCCTTTCTACTTTTCGTCTAACTGACGCTATCTATCATAACTGGTTCACGTCACTTTGACGATGGCGATAGCGTCGATGTGACGTGAATCCCGCCGGAGTCCCTCTTCGGGCGCCTGTCCGCCTCCCGGGGCATGTGCGAGCATGAGGAAGCAAGGAAAAAACGCGACCACGCGAATGCCCGGCCCGGAATGAATCCGCGGAAGCGCCGGTTGCACTCGTCGGCAAGCAGTCTCCGTACAACCCGGGAGAGATGTAGATGTCCGTATCGGACGAGACCACCACCGTCACCGACGGCATCATCCTGACCGACGCCGCCGCGGCCAAGGTCAAGGCCCTGCTCGACCAGGAAGGCCGCGACGACCTCGCGCTGCGCGTCGCCGTCCAGCCCGGCGGCTGCTCCGGCCTGCGCTACCAGCTCTTCTTCGACGAGCGCTCGCTCGACGGCGATGTCGAGAAGGACTTCGGCGGGGTCAAGGTCGTCACGGACCGGATGAGCGCTCCGTACCTGGGCGGCGCCACCATCGACTTCGTGGACACCATCGAGAAGCAGGGCTTCACGATCGACAACCCGAACGCGACCGGCTCCTGCGCCTGCGGCGACTCCTTCAGCTGAGCCGACGCCGGCCGGGCACAAGGCCCGGCAAAGGCAGAAAGGCGGCGGCCCCTGTCCGGGGGGCCGCCGCCCTTTGCGTCCGGGGGGCCGCCGCCCTTGTGCGTCCGGCGCCCGCGCTCCGCTAGCGCGGCTGCGCCGACGCGTCCGGACGCAGTGAGCCCGGCTTCGCCTTCGGGACCGCCCTGCCGTCGGTGCCGACCACCGTCCGCCCGTCCAGCGGGGCGTCCAGCGTCACGGTCTTCACGTACTGCCTCGCGATCAGGATGCACACCCGGTCCGGCCAGGGCTTCTCGGTGACCGTCACCGTCACCCGGCCGTCACTCTCCCGGGCCGACGTCCGGTAGTCGGCGCACACCCCGCCGTAGAAGCTCAGGTTCAGCGTCCGCCCGTCGGCCGTGTAGGAGTTCACCGGCACGCTCCGGCTCTTCCCGGGCGCCGGGGTGGGTGACGCGGGCGCGGACGCCGACTTCAGGTACGCGGGGTCGACCGCCGGGTACGTCACCGTGAACGGGTCGTCCGCCGTGGACCCCCGCACCTGGAACAGCCAGGACGGCACCAGCGTCTGCCGGCCGCCGACGGAGTGCGCGGCCAGCCCGAACACCGCCTTCTCGACCGTGACCGTGCCGGCGTCCGTCCCCGTGCCGGCCGACGGCTTCGGCGCCCCCGTGGACGCACCGCACGGCTGCTCCAGCCGGTCCTTCAGCGGCACCGGGCTGGCACACCCGCCGATCCCCATCCGGTGCTCGCCCTTCACCGTCCCGTTCAACAGGTCCAGCGTCTTCCGCGCGCCCAGCACCGGGTACGTGTCGCCCTTCACCGGCGCGGCGAGCAGCCCGTGACCGCCCACCAGCTCGCCCTTGCGGTCCACGGTCAGTCCGGTCGTCCAGCCGTAGGTGGGCAGCCCGCCGACCACCGGATCGGCGTTCACCACCCGCCGGGCGCCCATCACCTGGCTCGCGTCGAGCTTCGCGTCGGACAGCCCCGCCGCCTCCAGCACCGGCGCCGCCGCCTTCTCGGCCTCCGCCACGCTCACCGGGGCACCCGCCGGAGCGCCCGGGTCCTGCGTGCAGACGGTCACCTTCCGGCAGTTGTCGGTGCCGGGCGCGTACCGGTCGAAGCTCCAGCTGCCCGGCGCGTCCCGGTTCACCGTCAGGCTCGGTCCGGAGCCGTCCTGGCCGCCGACCCGCCAGATCCGGCCCTCGGCCACCGGCGCCCCGTCGATCCCGAGCGCCTTCGCCAGCCGGACCACCCGGTCCCGGCCGACCTCGCCCCGCGGCTCGTACACCGGCGCCGCACCGGGGCCGTCCGGCAGCTCGCCCCGCACCACGTACCGGGTGCCGTTCGGATCCGGCTCACCGGGCGCGATCCCGCCCGTGCCGGAGTGCCCCCAGCCGTCCAGGGTGAGGGGCGGGGGAGTGCCGCCGGCTCCGCCGGGAGCGGTCGCGCCGCCCGTCCGGGCGTCCGTACCGCTGTCCGCGGCGAGGTAGGCGCCACCGCCGCCGATCAGGAGGACGGCCGCGGTGGCGACGGTGACGATCACGGCGGTGGGGCGTCGACTGCTCGTCCGCCCGGCTTCCGCCCCTTCGGGGGCTTCGGAGTTCTCAGGACGCTCGGTGTTCACCGCATCGCTCCTCGCTGCTCGTGTCCCGCATCCCCGGCTGCGGGGGACGGCGATGGGACGCGGGAAGGGAGCGTACGGTTCCCGGGCGTGCGCCCCGCGGTCAGTCGCCGTAGTCGGACATCGCGTCCAGCAGTCTGGCCGAGCGCACCGGCACGTCCACGCCGTGGATGAGGGACGGCGGCACCGGCCGGGACTCGGCGTGCTCCGGAACCCCCCAGTGCGGGGCCATCCGGGCGCAGTCGCCGCGCAGCGCGGCGAGTCCGCCGTCGAGGTCGGCCGGGGCGGTGGAGGTGACCTTGAGGTTCGTCATGACCGCACCGTAGGCACGGCCGAGGGTGCGGAGAAAGAGCTACTATCGGGTAGTTTTGTCAGCTTCAGTGGCGGCTCCCGACCGGGTAGCGTGAACTGTCAATCCAGCCTCCCGCAGGAGAACCCCGTCGTGCGCATCGCAGTCACCGGCTCCATCGCCACCGACCACCTCATGACCTTCCCCGGCCGTTTCGCCGACCAGTTCGTCGCGGACCAGCTGCACACGGTTTCGCTCTCCTTCCTGGTCGACAACCTCGACGTGCGCCGCGGCGGCGTCGGCGCCAACATCGCCTTCGGCATGGGCCAGCTCGGCACCGGCCCGATCCTGGTCGGCGCCGCCGGCTTCGATTTCGACGAGTACCGGGCCTGGCTCGACCGGCACGGCGTCGACACCGAATCGGTCCGCATCTCCGAGACCCTGCACACCGCCCGCTTCGTGTGCACCACGGACTCCGACCACAACCAGATCGGCTCCTTCTACACCGGCGCGATGAGCGAGGCCCGCCTGATCGAGCTGAAGACCGTGGCGGACCGCGTGGGCGGCCTCGACCTGGTCCTCATCGGCGCCGACGACCCCGAGGCGATGCTCCGCCACACGGAGGAGTGCCGCTCCCGCTCGATCCCCTTCGCCGCGGACTTCTCCCAGCAGATCGCCCGCATGGAGGGCGAGGAGATCCGGATACTGCTCGACGGGGCGACGTACCTCTTCTCCAACGAGTACGAGAAGGGCCTCATCGAGTCCAAGACCGGCTGGAGCGACGCGGAGATCCTCGCCAAGGTCGGCCACCGGGTGACCACGCTCGGCTCGCGCGGCGTGCGCATCGAGCGGACCGGCGAGGACCCGATCGAGGTCGGCTGCCCGGAGGAGGAGCGCAAGGCCGACCCCACGGGTGTCGGCGACGCCTTCCGCGCGGGGTTCCTGTCAGGGCTCGCCTGGGGCGTGTCCCTGGAGCGTGCGGCCCAGGTGGGCTGCATGCTCGCCACGCTGGTCATCGAGACCGTCGGGACGCAGGAGTACCAGCTGCGGCGCGGGCACTTCATGGAGCGGTTCGTGAAGGCGTACGGGGACGAGGCCGGGCAGGAAGTCCGGGGCCACCTCAGCTGAGGCCGGGGGGCCCGGGGCCCGCGCCCCCGGGCCCCTCAGCTCACCCGGCGTACCACGTACGCCGTTCCCCTCTCCGCCGGCTCCTCCCCGACGTACTCCTGGCCGCGCATCTCGCACCACGCCGGAATGTCCAGGCGGGCCGCCTCGTCGTCGGAGAGGACGCGGACGGTGCCGCCCACCGGCACCCGGGTGAAGACCTTGGCCAGCTCGATGACGGGGATCGGGCAGCGCTTGCCGAGGGAGTCGACGAGCAGTTCCTCCGGGCCCTCCTGGGTGACCGGCACGGGCGCGCCCAGCTTCTCGCGCACCGCGGCCACCGCCCCGGGCAGCACCTCCAGGAACCGTTCCACGTCGGCCTCCGCCGTGCCGGGCGGCAGCGAGACCCGTACGTTGCCCTCGCTCAGCACCCCCATCGCCTTCAGCACATGGCTGGGCGTCAGCGTGCTGCTCGTGCAGGAGGAGCCGGAGGAGACGGAGAAGCCGGCCCGGTCCAGCTCGTGCAGCAGGGCCTCGCCGTCGACGTACAGGCACGAGAAGGTGACGGTCCCGGGCAGCCGCCGCTCGGCGTCGCCGACCACCTCCACGTCCGCCACCAGCTCCGGCACCCGCGTCCGGATCCGGGCCGTCAGCTCCCGCAGCCGTACCGCCTCCTGGGCCGCCTCGGCCCGCACCGCGCGCAGCGAGGCCACGGCCGCGACGATCGCCGGGATGTTCTCGAACCCGGGCGCCCGGCCCGACTCGCGCTCGTCCACCGGCCCCTGCGCGGCGAACCGCACCCCCTTGCGGACGACGAGCAGCCCCACCCCCGAAGGGCCGCCCCACTTGTGGGCGCTGGCCGTCAGCAGCGACCAGTCGCCCTCGACCGGCCCCCAGCCCAGCGACTGCGCCGCGTCCACCAGCAACGGCACCCCGGCCGCCCGGCACGCCCCGGCCACCTCGGCCACCGGCTGCACGGTCCCCACCTCGTGGTTGGCCGACTGGAGGCAGGCCAGCGCGGTGTCCGGGCGGAGCGCGGCCGCGTACCCGGACGGGTCGACGGCCCCGGCCCGGCCGACCGCCACCCGGGTGACGGATCCGCCCTCGGCCTCGAACACCTCCGCCGAATGGAGTACGGAGGAGTGTTCGACCGCGGACACGATCAGGTGGCGTCCGACCCGCCGCCGCCCGGCCAGGGCTCCCGCGACGCCCGCGTGTACGGCCCGCGTCCCGGACGGCGTGAACACCACCTCGTCCGCCCGGCACCCGACGGCTTCCGCGGCCGCCTCCCGAGCGGCGTCCAGCAGCATCCGCGCCTTGCGTCCCTCCCGGTACAGCCGGGCCGGATCGGCCCATCCGTCATCCAGACAGGCCAACAGCGCCTGCTGGGCGACGGGATGGAGAGGAGCGGCGGAGGCAGCGTCAAAGTAGGCCATACGGCAACGTTAAGACCCCGGCGGAGGCGGCCGGTCCAGGGGCGCGGGCAACGGCGCGACCAGCCACGATCGGCCCGCAGCCGCCAATCCAGCGAACCACCCCACCCAGTAGGCACCCCTCCTCGCGAACCCTCGGAGAGGGTGGGCTAGGGTTTGGTCCGCATAAACATCCAAACCCCTGCCCGACGCAGGGCGGCGACCGACCAGCGAGAAGGCCGCAGCCGACCGCGCGGGCGAGACTCTCGGGAAGGCGCTACGTGAGTCCCAACGGCTCCGACCGCTCGCCGCGGCGCCCGATGCGGCGGAAGCTGCTGCAGGCACTGACCGCGGGCCTGGTCCTGGCGACCGCAACCGGTTGCACATACAAGGACTTCCCCCGCCTTGGCATGCCCACCCCGACCACGGAAGAGGCTCCGCGGATCCTCTCCCTGTGGCAGGGCTCCTGGGCTGCCGCGCTCGCCGTCGGCGTGCTGGTGTGGGGCCTGATCCTGTGGAGTGCCCTCTTCCACCGGCGCAGCCGCACCAAGGTCGAGGTTCCTCCGCAGACTCGGTACAACATGCCGATCGAGGCCCTGTACACGGTGGTCCCGATCATCATCATCTCGGTGCTCTTCTACTTCACGGCCCGGGACGAGTCGAAGCTGCTCAGCCTCACCGACAAGAAGCCCGACGTCACGGTCAACGTGGTCGGCTTCCAGTGGAGCTGGGGCTTCAACTACATCGAGAACGTCCCCGGTTCCACCGGCGATGCCAAGACCGAAAAGAACCTGGACGCCATTCCGGCCCGGTTCAAGAAGGACTTCCCGGCGAACGCCGGCGGTGTCTACGACGTCGGCACCCCTGGCACGCGGAACCCGCAGACGAACAACCCCGGTCCGACGCTCTGGCTCCCCAAGGGCAAGACGGTCCGCTTCGTCCTCACCTCGCGTGACGTCATCCACTCCTTCTGGGTGGTGCCGTTCCTGATGAAGCAGGACGTCATCCCGGGCCACACCAACGCCTTCCAGGTGACCCCCAACAAGGAGGGCACCTTCCTCGGCAAGTGCGCCGAGCTGTGCGGCGTCGACCACTCCCGGATGCTGTTCAACGTGAAGGTGGTCTCGCCCGAGCGTTACGAGCAGCACCTCAAGGACCTCGCCAAGAAGGGGCAGACCGGTTACATTCCCGCCGGCATCGCGCAGACGAGCCACGAGAAGAACCGGGAGTCGAACGTACTGTGAGCATCCTCAACGAACCCCAGGGTGCCGCGGCAGCTGAGGACTCGTACGAGAACGAGCTGCCGGTCCGGCGCAAGCAGCCCGGCAACGTCGTGGTGAAGTGGCTGACGACCACCGACCACAAGACGATCGGCACGCTGTATCTGGTCACCTCGTTCGCGTTCTTCCTGATCGGTGGCGTGATGGCGCTGCTGATGCGCGCCGAGCTGGCCCGCCCGGGTCTGCAGTTCATGTCGAACGAGCAGTTCAACCAGGCGTTCACGATGCACGGCACGATCATGCTGCTGATGTTCGCGACGCCGCTGTTCGCCGGTTTCACGAACTGGATCATGCCGCTGCAGATCGGCGCGCCCGACGTGGCGTTCCCGCGGCTGAACATGTTCGCCTACTGGCTGTACCTGTTCGGCTCGACCAT
>NZ_JBEYXJ010000189.1:0-7895 GCF_040645015.1 Streptomyces sp. NPDC046881
TCCGCGACCCGCCGCGGGCGACCGGCCAGCCGAAGCGGTGGGCGGCGCCGACGAGCATCAGCCCGACCGCGGAACTGGCCGGCCCGGTCAGCGGATACATCAGATGTGCCGCCGCCCCGGCGAACAGCGCCCTGGCTTCCTCGGTGCGCCAGCGCCGGGCCACCGCCGTGGCGGGCTGGAGTGCCCTGAGTCCGAAGCGGGCCAGCGTCACCGGGTGGGCGGGCAGGCGGGGCACGGGGCGCAGCACGTCCTCGGTGAGCGCGTCGAAGTCACCGGCCAGCGGGGCGAACAGCCGCTCCCAGGCCGGGCCGTCGACGCCCAGGCCCTGCACGGTCCGCTCCAGGGAGCGCACGAGCACTCCGGCCCGCCCGCCGTCCAGTGGGTGGGCCAGATCGACCTCGGGCCACGCCCATGTGACGCCGTACCGCTCCAGGTCGAGGGTCCGCAGGAACGGCGAGCCGACGCCCAGGGGATGTACGGCGGAGCAGTGGTCGTGGAGCAGGCCCGGAAGGGTCAGTTCGCCGCTGCGGGTGCCGCCGCCGATCTCGTCGGCGGCCTCCAGGACGGTCACGTCCAGGCCTCCCTGGGCCAGGGCGACGGCGGCGGCCAGCCCGTTGGGGCCGGCCCCCACCACGATCGCGTCACTCATGTGCCGCCGCCTCCCCGCTCACCCCTCGCGGGGTAGGGCCGGGACCGACGGGATCACGGGCGCCGCCTTGCCGTCGAGGCAGGGCTGCCGGGTCACCGTCTCGCCTACTTGCACGTAGCCCCCCTCGATCAGGCCGCTCACCGCGTCGACTATGCGGTAGCGCCGGCGCTGCCAGTGGGTCGGCCGGGACTCCAGCACGACGACGCGCAGGTCGCCCGGGGGAACCCGCACCGCTGCGGTTCGGCGGCCACGGGCTGCTCGTGGTGCCGGGGGGCGTCACGGAAGTTCCCTCCGGGGACCGCTCCCGCCACGGTCTCGCCGTCCCTCACATCGTAGGCCTCCCGTCGCGGCAGCGGCCCGGCCGGCAGGCGGCCGTTCGACGTCGTTACGGCGCCTGTATGCCGTCCTGGCGAAACCCGTGGGGCGGCCGCCCGCGCCGTCATGGCGTGGGCGGCGAGCGCTCGTCCTCCGTGGACAGGTGCTCAGTCGATACAGAACTCGTTGCCCTCGATGTCCAGCATCGGGATGCACGCATCATTGCCGTCATACAGCGTTCGCACGTGTACGGCGCCGAGCGGGATCAGTCGTGCGCATTCGGCCTCGAGTACGGCGAGGCGTTCCTCACCCACGAGTCCGGTGCCGACCCGCACGTCGAGATGCACCCGGTTCTTCGCGGCCTTCCCCTCAGGGACGCGCTGGAAGTACAGTCGCGGGCCCACGCCTGAGGGATCTACGCAGGCGAACCATGCGTCCCTTTCCTCAGGTGGCTGCGCACGCTTGAAGTCATCCCAACTGGCGAACCCCTCTGGCGGCGGCGGTACGACGTACCCCAACACCTCGCACCAGAAACGAGCGAGACGCTCAGGTTCCGCACAGTCAAAGGTGACTTGGAACTTCTTGATCGCTGACACCGGCGCACCGTACCAAGGTGCCTCGGGACCCTGCCGCCCATTTCCCAAGGGGAGCCGCCCGCACCCCGTCGGGCTGCTGGTGCTCTCGCCTTCGGCGGTCAGGACGGCTGGACTCGGTCGAAGACGGCGAGGGCTTCGGCGGGGTCCGGGCTCACGAGGCGGTCCAGGCCGGCCGTGGTGATCTTCGCCCACCTGCCGGCCCGTGCCCACATCCGTTCCTCGAAGGCGCGGATGGCCTCGTCCGGATCTCCGGGATCTGCGGCGATGGCCTCGGCGAGTTCGGCGCCTTCCAACATCGCGAGGTTCGCACCCGCTCCCAAGGGCGGCATCAGATGGGCGGCGTCGCCCAGCAGCGTCACCCCGTGGACGTGGGTCCAGGTGTGGGACACGGGCAGGACGTGGAGGGGGCGGTGGACGAAAGCGGTGCCGTGGTGGAGGAGTTCGAGGACGGGAGCGGTCCAGCCGTCGAACAGAGCCAGCAGACTCGAGCGCACGGCCTCGACGTCGGCCAGGTCCAGGTTCGTGTGCCAGTCCAGCGGCGCGCGGAACTGGGCGTGCACCTTGATATGGCCGCCGCTGTTGCGCTGGGCGACGAGTGCTCTGTTCACGCCGTACACGGCCACGGAACCGTCGCCGATCAACCGGGCGAGGTCGGGGTGGCGGGTGTCGACGTCGTCGAGGGAGGTCTCGACCGAGGTGACGCCGGTGTAGTGCGGCGTCACCGACGACACGGCCGGGCGGGTCCGCGACCAGGCGCCGTCCGCGCCGACCACGAGGTCGAACGTCTCCTGCCGCCCGTCCTCGAACCGCACCAGTACGCCATCCCGGGTCCCCGGCACCACCTGCGTCACGCCCCGCCCCCACCGGACGTCGAGCGGGCCGAGCAGCAGGTCACGGAGTTGCCCCCGGTCGATCTCGGGATTGGCCCACTCGTCCGGACGGGGTCGCCAGTCGCGCAGGACGGTTCCGTCGGTGTCCAGGATGCGCATGGCCTGTCCCTCGGGACGAGCTAACGCCTGGAACTCCGCCAGCAGCCCTGCCTTCTCCAAGGCGAGCTGGCCCAGTCCTTCCTGCAGGTCCAGAGTGCCGCCCGGGGGGCGGGCGTCGGGGGCGGGATCGCGTTCGAGGATGGTGACGGGGTGGTCGTAGCGGTGCAGAACGCGGGCGAACGTGAGGCCGGCGGGACCGCTCCCGACCACGGCGATGCGCTGTCTCATACCGATACACTGTATTGCTACGGTACGGTGTATCGCAACAGTACGATGTCACCATGACTGTGTGGGACCGACCGGAGCCGCCGACCCGCCCTGTGCCGCTCGACCGCGAGCGGATCGTCGCCGCCGCCATCGCGCTGGCCGACGAAGGCGGCCTGAAGGCAGTGTCGTTGCGCAAGGTCGCCGCCCGGCTGGACGCCGGCCCGATGCGGTTGTACGGCTACATCTCCACCAAGGAGGAGCTGTTCGACCTCATGGTGGACGAGGTCCAGGCCGAGATCCTCCCCGAGGAGCAGCCCGGCGACTGGCGGGAGGCGCTGCGCGGCCTCGCCCACCGCACCAGGCAGGCTGCTCTGCGGCACGAATGGCTGGCCGACCTGCTCGGCGGCCGCCCGGCCCTGGGCCCGAACGGTCTCGCCGTGACCGAGACCACGCTGGCCGCCCTCGACGGCCTCGCCGACGTCGACACCGTCATGCGCGCCGTGGAAACCGTCAGCGCCTACTTCATCGGCGCGATCAGGCGTGAGATCGCCAACCTGCGGGCCGAACACGCCACGGGCCTGTCCAAGCGCGACTGGCAGCGCGCCTCCGGCCCCCATGTGACGAAGATGTTGGCCACGGGGCGCTTCCCGGCGCTGGCCAAGGCCGTCTACGACGGGACGGACGTGGACGCGGAGACATCCTTCGCGACCGGCCTGGACTGGGTCCTCGACGCCGTTGCCGCCAAACTCGACCCGCCGCCGGCGTGACGCTCACCTCCCGCCGCACGCGACCGCCCACCCCCGGCGGACAGCCCGGGACCGGGACCTGACGGTCGCGTGCGCCGAGGCAGCGGCCTGCCGCGACCGAAGGTGCAAGCCGGCGATCCCCGGATCGAGTCGAACGTGTCAGTCACCGTACCCTCGCGGCTGGCGGCCCGACCTCGTTCCCGGCGGCACGGGTGTCGTCGCCGACGTTTCGGCCAACCCGCCTGCGGGCCGGTCCCGTTGGAGGGGACGGGTCGATGCGTTCTCCCCCGCTCCGCTGCGCGCTCCATCCAGGGATCCCGACACCGACCGGGACACATGACCGCTGACCGTTCTCGTCCACCCGTCCCAGCGGTGCAGGGTGGGGGTCACCGGATGACGGGGGCGGCGCCGGTCGCCGTCAGGGACAGCTCCCACAGCCGGGCGGCAGCGCCGGGGTCGACGGCGTAGGCGCGCACCCCGCCGTCGTCCATGGGCCGGTCCGGCTCCGAGACGGGCGCGACGTCGCAGTCTTCGAGGTAGAGCCCGCCCCGGCCGTCCAGGAGGGGGGACGTGGCCGCCCACAGGCCCGTGGCGGCGCCCTGGGAGGGGGTCTTGAAGCCGGCGCCGACCACCCGGCCCTCCTCGTCCACCCAGCCACGCTCGATCTGCTCGTGGAGGGTCATCTCCCGCTGCAGACCGGTGATGATCCTGCCGGGGTGGAGGGCGAACGCCCGGACGCCGTCGTCGCGGCCGAGCGCGTCGAGCCGGACGGCGAACAGGGCATTGGCGGTCTTGGCCTGGCCGTAGGCCAGCCACTTGTCGTAGCCGGTACGAAAGTGCGGGTCGTGCCAGCGGATGTCGCTCAGGGCGTGGCCGGCGGAGCTGTTGACGACGACGCGTGCACCACCGGCGGCGGCCATGAGCGGGTAGAGCTCGCACGCGAGGAGGAAGTGTCCCAGGTGGTTGGCGGCGAACTGGCCCTCCCAGCCTGGTCCGACGCGGCGCTCGGGCGTAGCCATGACACCCGCGACGGCCAGGAGAAGGTCGAGCCGGTCCACCAGCTCGCGGATCCGTGCCGCACCGGCGCGCACGCTGCCCGGGTCGGTCAGGTCCATGGGGACGACCTGGGCGCCCGCCACCTGGGCGAGCACGGAGCGGGCGACGTCGGGGCGGCGGGCCGGCACGACGACCCGGGCCCCGGCGGCGGCCAAGGCCCGGGTGGTTTCCAGGCCGAGCCCTGAGTAGCCGCCGGTCACGAGGGCATTCAGGCCGCCCAGGTCGAGGCCGGCCAGGACGTCTGCGGCGGTGCTGGCGGCGGAGAAGGGTGAACCCAGCGGCTGCTGGTCGGTGATGGTCATGCCGACGACGCTACGAACTAGAGCGAGGTCTAGATCAAGCTTTCGTAGGCTGGGCGCCATGACGACCGCCCCCACACGCCAGCAGCCGCTCAGCATCGGCGAGGTGGCCCGGCAGACCGGACTGAGCGTGCACGCCCTGCGCTTCTACGAACGCCAACACCTGCTGATCGCGCCCATCGAGCGCACCACAGGCGGACGGCGCCGCTACACCGCCGCCGATGTCGAATGGCTGCGGATCTGCATCAGACTCCGCGAATCCGGTATGCCCCTGGCCGACCTCAAGCAATTCGCGGAACTGGTACGACAGGGTCCGGGCAACGAGACCGAACGCCTACGCCTCCTCCACACCCACCTCGACCGCGTCGAGGAACAGATCCGGGCGCTGCAGGAATGCCGCTCCCTCATCGCCTGGAAGGCCGGCGTCTACGCCGAACACCTCACCCGTGGCACAGCCGGCGGACTCTGGGACCCCACCACCTGACACAGCCGACCCGCCCCGGCCGCAACTGCCGGGTCGCGCCCGGCACTTGCCAGCACGACCCTGATGACGGTCGCGGCGGCCGCCTGCCGATACAGCGTGACGTCCCGGCCGTCGCGTCGGCGCGGCTCTCCCAGGACCTCGGCGAGGCGGTCGCGGAGCCAGGCCGAGGTCTCGTGGGCGCCGATCGGTGGAGCGGGACGGCCGGCGAGCCGTCAAAGGGGTTCAGAGGGTCAGCGCTTCACCCAGGCCCGGGGTGAGGACGTCGTACGGCTCGCCTTCCGCGGCGTCGAGGAAGCGGGCGAGCTCGTGGGGCTGCGTGGTGTAGAAGCCCTCGGCGTGGAAGCCGTCGTAGTGGATGGGGACCACGGTCCTGGCCTGGAGGAGGCGGGCGGCGACGGCTGCGTGCCGGGCGTCGAGTGCGGCCGGGTAGGGGCTGGGTGGCTGGCAGTGCGGGAAGCAGACGGTCGGTCCGTTGATGGGGGTGAGGACGGCGTCGAAGGGGCCGTAACGGTGGGCGGCGCGCCACCAGTAGCCGTGGTACATGGTGTCGCCCAGGTGGATCACGCGGATGCCGTCGGCTTCGACGGCCCAGGAGACCTGGGGGTCGCCGAGGGTGTCGACGGCGGGGACGGCGGCGATGGTGAAGGGACCGATGGTCGTGGTCTCCCACAGGCCCATGGCGCGTCGAGGCAGGTCGTGGGCGGCGAGTTCGGCGTCGGCCTTGAGCGTCCAGAGGTTCTCGTGGTCGTCGCCGCCGAAGGACTCGGGATGCAGGACCGTGCCACCGGGGGCCAGCGCGCGGGCCAGGGCACCCGCGTCGGTGTGGTCGCGGTGGAGGTGGGTGCACAGACCGGCGAGCACATGTCCTTCCCGGCGGGGCGGCACGACCTTCGGCAGCGGCACTCCGGAGAGCGGGGTTCCCTCCAGGACGCCCTCGGGCCGCCCGAGCAGGTCGATGACCAGACTCTCCCCCTGCGCTTCGAGTTCCACTCCGGCCCAGCCCAGCCAGCGGATACGCATACGTATGTCCTCTCCATCGACTATTTACCGTACGATCGTTCGCTAACTTAGCAGACGATCGATCGGTAAGATGGACGGCATGAGGAAATCGGCCGAAGAGGCCCGACGCACCCGCGACCGCATCGTCGGCGTCGCGGTGACCCAGGCCTCCAGCGCGGGACTGTCCGGACTGACCATCGGCTCGCTGGCGGAGACGCTCGACATGAGCAAGGCCGGCGTCGTCGGCCCCTTCGGTTCCCGGGCCGGACTCCAACTCGCCGCGCTGGACCGGGCAGTTGAGCTGTTCACCGAGGCGGTGGTGGCGCCCGCCCGCGCCGCGGAGCCGGGTCTGCCGTGTCTGCACGCCGTGATCGACTCCTGGTGCGCCTACCTGGCCGACAGCCCGTTCCCCAACGGCTGCTTCGTCACGGCGGCCTCGTGCGAACTCGACGGGCAGCCGGGCGAGTTGCGCGCCCGCCTGTACGACGCCGTGACCCGCTGGCGAGGCTTCCTGGCCGAACAGATCACCACCGCGCGCGCCGCCGGCGACCTCTCCCCCGATCTCGACCCGGAGGAGCTCGTGTCCATCCTGACGGGCCTCGCCATGGCCGCGAACCAGGAGATCCAACTCCTCGGCGACGAGGGCGCCGCACGACGCGCTCACCGCCTCATGCGCGCCGCGCTCGCCCAGCAGCGGTCCGGGCCGGCCGCCTAGGGGATCGATTCCGGGGACCGGCTGCGCGCGTGAGGTGAGGGAGACCGAAGCACAAGGGTGACCCCGGACCTGGAATCCCTCGCGCAACCGGAATGCCGTCGCCACGCGGCCCGCGCAGGCGCGGTTGGACGGTGTCAGGAAGCGCAGGACGTCGAACTCATTACCCTCGGGGTTGGCCATGCCACCCAGATCCGGCCGGGACCTTGGCCACATCCGCCTTGGCTGCGCCGAGGCCAAGCAGCCTGGCCGCCTCGTCGTCGGCGCCGTTGATCGGAGTGACATCCAGAAGTCCGCGAGCGCCGCACGCCGCTCCGGATCGTGGCAGCCGACAACCAACTCGGTCTGCGTCATCCTCCGGGCCTCGGGCATGCCCCTGCCCGCGCTACGCCGACCTCGTCCGAGAAGGCTCCGGGAACGAGCAGGAACGCCTCGCGCTCATGCGCGAGCACCACGCGCGCGTCGCCACCGAGATCGGCCGGCTCAACCAGTCCCTGGACCTGATCGGACACAAGGTCGCGGTCTACGAGGACCTGGTCGACCAGGACCCTGCCACCGCCCGCCCCTGCCACGGCCCGTCCCAGGTGGGCGACGAGCTGCGCGCGCCATTGCGCCGCCGCTGACACCGCACATGGTGCACCGGCCCCGCAGAGATAGGAGGTGCAGGTTTCCACTGCTGCTTCCACGGGGCCGGTGCATGGCACACGTACCCGTGTACGCGTCCGATATGCCTGATCCATCCCAGCCGGTCGGGCGGGATGTTCCGGAGGACGAGACCGCCGAGGACGACCGGGATGGCGAAGACGATGTCGGTGATCCGGGAGAGCACCGCGTCCCAGACGC
>NZ_JBEYXJ010000190.1:0-7783 GCF_040645015.1 Streptomyces sp. NPDC046881
GGTCCATCGCCCCGGGGCCCCCCCCCCGTCACGGGCGCGCGGCCCGCCGGCCCGGGAGTCCCGTCGGCCAGCACGAACCGGGGGCGTTACACCCGCGGCTTCTCCCGCATCTCGTACGTCGCGATGACGTCGTCGACCTTGATGTCGTTGAAGTTGCCGAGGTTGATACCGCCCTCGAACCCTTCGCGGATCTCGGTGACGTCGTCCTTGAAGCGACGCAGACCGGAGATGGTGAGGTTCTCCGCGACCACCTTGCCGTCGCGGATGAGGCGCGCCTTGGTGTTGCGCTTGACCTCGCCCGACCGGACCAGGACACCGGCGATGTTGCCCAGCTTGGACGACTTGAAGACCTCGCGGATCTCCGCCGTACCCAGCTCGACCTCTTCGTACTCCGGCTTGAGCATGCCCTTGAGGGCCGCCTCGATCTCCTCGATCGCCTGGTAGATGACCGAGTAGTACCGGACGTCCACACCCTCGCGCTCGGCCATCTGCGCCGCGCGGCCGGCCGCACGGACGTTGAAGCCGATCACGATGGCGTCGGAGCCCATCGCCAGGTCGATGTCGGACTCCGTGACCGCACCGACGCCGCGGTGCAGGACGCGGATGTCGACCTCTTCGCCGACGTCCAGCTGGAGCAGGGAGGACTCCAGGGCCTCGACGGAACCAGAGGCGTCACCCTTGATGATCAGGTTCAGCTGCTGGACCTCGCCGGCCTTGAGCACCTTGTCCAGGTCCTCCAGCGAGACACGGCGCGTGCGCTTGGCGAAGGCCGCGTTGCGCTCGCGGGCGGCGCGCTTCTCGGCGATCTGACGGGCCGTACGGTCCTCGTCCACCACCAGGAAGTTGTCGCCCGCACCCGGGACGTTGGTCAGGCCCAGGACCTGCACCGGCGTCGACGGGCCGGCCTCGGCGACGTTGTTGCCGTTGTCGTCGAGCATGGCGCGCACGCGACCGTAGGCGTCGCCCACGACCATCGTGTCGCCGACCCGCAGGGTGCCTCGCTGGACGAGGACCGTCGCCACGGCACCGCGGCCGCGGTCGAGGCGGGACTCGATCGAGATGCCCTGCGCGTCCTGGTTCGGGTTGGCCCGCAGGTCGAGCGAGGCGTCGGCCGTGAGGATCACGGCCTCCAGCAGCGAGTCGATGTGCAGACCCTGCTTGGCGGAGATGTCGACGAACATGGTGTCGCCGCCGTACTCCTCGGCCACCAGGCCGTACTCGGTCAGCTGACCGCGCACCTTGGTCGGGTCGGCACCCTCGACGTCGATCTTGTTGACCGCGACCACGATCGGCACGTCGGCCGCCTTGGCGTGGTTGAGCGCCTCGACCGTCTGCGGCATGACGCCGTCGTTGGCCGCGACGACCAGGATCGCGATGTCGGTCGACTTCGCACCACGGGCACGCATGGCGGTGAACGCCTCGTGACCCGGGGTGTCGATGAAGGTGATCTTGCGCTCTTCGTCGTTGACCTCGGTCGCGACCTGGTAGGCACCGATGTGCTGGGTGATGCCGCCGGCCTCGCCCGCGATGACGTTCGTCTTGCGGATCGCGTCGAGCAGTCGGGTCTTACCGTGGTCGACGTGACCCATGACGGTGACGACCGGCGGGCGGACCACCAGGTCCTCCTCGTCGCCCTCGTCCTCGCCGAACTCGATGTCGAAGGACTCGAGCAGCTCACGGTCCTCCTCCTCGGGGCTGACGATCTGAACCGTGTAGTTCATCTCGCCCGCGAGGAGCTGCAGCGTCTCGTCGGAGACGGACTGCGTGGCCGTGACCATCTCGCCGAGGTTCATCATGACCGCGACGAGGGACGCCGGGTTGGCGTTGATCTTCTCCGCGAAGTCGGTGAGCGACGCGCCGCGGGAAAGGCGGATGGCCTCTCCGTTGCCGCGCGGCAGCATCACGCCGCCGACGCTCGGGGCCTGCATGGCCTCGTACTCCTGGCGCCTCTGCCGCTTCGACTTGCGGCCGCGGCGCGCGGGCCCACCGGGACGGCCGAAGGCGCCCTGCGTGCCACCACGGCCACCGGGACCACCCGGACGGCCACCGAAGCCGGGACGGCCACCGCCGCCACCGCCGGGACCACCGGGACGACCGGCGAAACCGCCGCCACCGCCACCGGGACCGGCGGGACGACCGGCGAAGCCGCCGCCACCGCCACCGGGACGACCGGCGAAGCCGCCGCCGCCCGGACGACCGCCGCCGCCACCGGGACGACCGCCGCCGCCACCGGGACCGCGGCCGCCGGGACCACCGCCGCCGGGACGCGGGCCCGCAGCGGGACGCTGCGGCATCATGCCGGGGTTCGGACGCGGGCCGCCGGGGCCGCCGCCGGGACGGGGACCGCCCTGCGGACGCGGCATCGAGCCCGGGGTCGGGCGGGGACCGCCCGGAGCCTGCGGACGCGGACCGCCGCCCTGGGCGCCGGGCGCCTGCGGACGGGGACCGGCGCCGGGGGCACCGCCGGGGCCGGGACGCGGACCGCCCTGCGGGCGCGGGGACTGCGGACGGGCCATACCGGCGTTGCCGCCGGAGGTGAAGGGGTTGTTACCGGGGCGCGGACCGGCCGGACGGGCGCCCGGACGGGCGGCCTGGCCACCGGAGCGCGGAGCACCCTGGCCGGGACGGGCCGACTGCTGGCCCTGACCGCCGGCGGCCGGACGGCCACCGGGCTTCGGGGCACCGGGGCGGGCGCCGGGACGCGGACCCTGGGCGGCCGGAGCCTGCGGGGTCTGCGCGGCCGGGGCGGCCGGCGGAGCGGTGAACTCCGGGGCGGCCGGGGCCGGGCGCGGCGCGGGCTTGGGACCCGGCACCGGACGCGGGCCGGGAGCGGCCGGCGCGGGCGCCGAGGGGGCCGACGGGGCGGCCGGCTGCTGGGCAGCGGGCGCCGTCGGAGGCTTGGGGGCAGCCGGCCTCGGGGCCGGGGCAGCCGGACGTGCCGCCTGCGCCGGAGAGGGCGCGGCGGGCTTGGGGGCAGCCTTGCGCGGGGCGGGCTTGCCGGCGGACTTGCCGTTGCCACCGCCCTGGAAGGCGTCGGTCAGCTTACGTACAACCGGCGCTTCGATGGTCGAAGACGCCGAACGGACGAATTCACCGAGTTCCTGGAGCTTGGCCATGACGACCTTGCTCTCGACACCGAACTCCTTGGCGAGTTCGTAGACCCGGACCTTAGCCACTTCGCTCCTTTGAGGTCCGGGTTGAAGCCGGACCGTCGCTAGTTCATGGGCGTACTCATCGCGTACTCATCGAGTGCTCATCGCAATCTCGACCTGCTTTCGACTCGCGAGGTACCAGGCCGCACGGGGTTCCGTACGGCTCGTCTTACGGCGTTGCCTGCTCGGCAACTGTTGTCTGCTCGACGTATCGGCGCAACGCCTTTGTGTCGAGCGGTCCCGGGACGCGCAGTGCCCGCGGGAACGCCCGGCGGCGTACCGCCTGGTCGAGACAGACCAGGGCGGGGTGCACATAAGCACCCCGGCCGGGCAGCGTACCGCGAGGATCGGGGGCGCACGCGTCCTCGATCCTCACGATCCGCAGGAGATCGTTCTTGGCCGCCCGCTCCCGGCACCCCACACAGGTGCGTTCAGGGCATGCTCGGGTGTGCGTCCGGCCAGACACAGTAAGTCTACCTCCCCGTACCGACCTCACCCCTTTGGGGCAAGAATCGAACGGCTGTTGTCGTGATCTCAGCGACGGGCGGCCTGGATCTATTCCCCGCCCGCCGGGCCTACTCCCCGGCCTGCTCGGTGTCGGGCCGGATGTCGATCCGCCAGCCGGTGAGACGGGCGGCGAGGCGGGCGTTCTGGCCCTCCTTGCCGATCGCCAGCGACAGCTGGTAGTCCGGGACGGTCACCCGTGCGGAGCGGGCGGCCATGTCCACGACCTCCACCTTGCTCACCCGAGCGGGTGACAGGGCGTTCGCCACCATCTCGGCCGGGTCGTCCGACCAGTCGACGATGTCGATCTTCTCGCCGTTCAGTTCGCCCATCACGTTGCGGACCCGGCCGCCCATGGGGCCGATGCAGGCGCCCTTGGCGTTCAGACCCGAACGGGTGGACCGTACGGCGATCTTGGTGCGGTGACCGGCCTCACGGGCGATCGCGGCGATCTCCACCGAGCCGTCGGCGATCTCCGGGACCTCCAGGGCGAAGAGCTTCTTCACCAGGTTGGGGTGGGTCCGGGAGAGGGTCACGGACGGGCCGCGGACGCCCTTGGCCACCCGGACGACGTACGACCGCAGGCGCAGGCCGTGCGGGTAGGTCTCGCCGGGCACCTGCTCCTGCACCGGCAGGATGGCCTCCAGCTTGCCGATGTCCACGAGCACGTTCTTCGGGTCGCGGCCCTGCTGGACCACTCCGGTGACGATGTCGCCCTCGCGGCCGGCGTACTCGCCGAGCGTCGCGTCGTCCTCGGCGTCGCGCAGCCGCTGCAGGATCACCTGCTTGGCGGTGGTCGCGGCGATACGGCCGAAGCCGGACGGGGTGTCGTCGAACTCGCGGGGCTCCTGGCCCTCCGCGAGGTCCTCGGGGTCCTCCTTCGCCCACACGGTCACATGCCCGGTCTCCCGGTTGAGCTCCACGCGCGCGTGTCGGCGGCTTCCCTCGGTGCGGTGGTAGGCGATGAGGAGGGCCGACTCGATCGCCTCGACCAGCAGGTCGAAGGAGATCTCCTTCTCCCGCACCAAGCCCCGCAGGGCGCTCATGTCGATGTCCACGGCTACGCCTCCTCCTCTTCCTTCATGTCCTTCTTGACCTTGTCGTCCTTGCGGTTGAACTCGACCTGCACGCGCGCCCTGACGATCTCCGGGAAGCCGAGCCTGCGGCTCGTGGCCTTGCGGCCCTTGACTCCGGGCACCTCGACGTCGATGCCCTCGTCGTCGACCTCCAGGATCCGGGCGACCAGCTCGCCGCCCTCGGCGAGCTGGAACTTCACGAGCCGGTCGGTCGCGCGCACGAAGTGCCGGTGCTCGGTGAGGAGGCGCTCCGCGCCGGGGGTTCCGACCTCCAGGTCGTACGCTGCGTCACCCATCGCGTCGGTCTCGTCGAGCTTCGCCGAGAGCGCGCGGCTCACATCGGCGATGGCGTCCAGATCGGCTCCGGTGTCGGAGTCGACGACCACGCGCAGCACCCGCTTGCGTCCGACGGAGTCCACGGCGATCTCTTCGAGATCCAGCCCCTGGGAGGTGACGAGCGGTTCCAGCAGCTCTCGCAGCCTCTCGCTCTGGGTGGTGCTCATCCGGGTGACTCCTCGGCCGCGTGTGCTGTTGTGGGATGGGTCGCGTGTCTGGTCAAAGGGTATCCGGTCGCGGAGGGTGTTGCGGTCCCTCACGGGTGGGCGCGCGGCGGAGCGCATGTCATCACAGCACGTGACTGTGGAGCGGGCTGTGTGAGCCGGTGACATGAAGCGAGGGGATGCGCGGGTACCGTGATCACCGGCGGGCCGGGTCCCGCCCGTGTGTTCGTACGAGCCCCCGAGGACGTCAGCCGTGCCGTACCCCCCTTCGTCGCGCATCCCCTCGGGGCCGCGCAGAAGATCCCTGCTCGCCTCGGCCGCCGGGGCCGCCCTCTTGGTGGGCTGCTCGGCCGAGCCCGACGACGGCGGCACGGGTCCGTCGGCCACCGCCCGGGCCCGCGCGCGTGCGGCCCGGGACAGCCGGGGGCTGCTGGGGCACTACGACGCGGTGCTGGCCGCGCATCCCGGGCTGGCGGAGCGGCTGCGCCCGCTGCGGGCCCAGGTCGCGGCGCACGCGGCGGCCTTCCAGGAGGGCTCCCCGGCCACCACGACCGCTTCGGCCACCGCTTCGGCCACCGCTTCGGCGTCGCCGTCCGCCGTGGCCGTGCCGGCCGGCGAGAAGGACGCCGTCGCGGGGCTGGCCGCGGCCGAGCGGGCCCTGGCCGACCGGCGCGCCAAGGAGCTGCTGGGGGTGCCGGGCGAGCTGGCGCGGCTGCTGGCGTCGGTCGCGGCCGCCGGGGCCGCGCACGCGTACCTGCTGACCGAGGGGGCCAGGTGAGCGACGGGACCGAGCTGACCGCGCTGCAGGCGGCGCTGGCGGCGGAGCACGCGGCGGTGTACGGGTACGGCGTCGTCGGCGGTCGGATCGAGGAGCGGCGGCGGTCCGAGGCGCGGGCCGCGTACGACGCGCACCGGGCGCGCCGGGACGCGCTGGTGCGCGCCGTGCGTGACCTGGGCGGCACTCCGGTCGCCGCGAGCGCCGGGTACGCGCTGCCGTTCCCGGTCCAGGACGGGGCGGCCGCGGTGCGGCTGGCCGCGCGGCTGGAGGAGCGGCTGGCCGGGGCGTACTCGGACCTGGTGCGGGCGGCCGCCGGCGCACGGCGGGCCGACGCGGCCGGGGCGCTGCGCGAGGCCGCGGTGCGGGCGGTGCGCTGGAGCGGGGAGAGCGTAGCCTTCCCTGGGCTCGCCGAGCGGGCCGGCGGACAGGCGGGCGCGGCCGGCACGGCCCCCTCGCCCTCGACGCCGGCGACACGATAGCCACCACCACCAGCAGGACGGGCCGTACGGCTCGGCGCCGCAGCAGGGCCCGACAGCAGGCGACAGGAAGGGAACGACTCGCGCATGGCTTTCGAAGCACCGCAGCGCCTGGTGCGGGCGCTCGGTGAGACGGCACCGGCCGGGGACGACTGGCTGGCGCGGCTGCCCGCGGCGGCCGAGCGGGCCGTCGCCCGGCGCGAGTTGACCGTGGAGCGGGTGCAGGTGCCCGGCGGGCGCAGCAGCCTGGTGGTGCTGGTGCGGCGGGCGGACGGCACCCCGGCCGTACTGAAGCTGGCGCCGCCGCGGGCCCGCCCGGAGAGCGAGCGGGCGGCGCTGGCGCACTGGGCCGGGCGGGGCGCCGTACAGCTGCTGGAGTCCGGGGCGGAGGACGGGGCGCTGCTGCTGGAGCGGCTGCACCCGGACGTGTCGGTCCGGTCGCTGCCGGAGGCGAAGGCGCTGCTGGAGGCGGCGGGGACGCTGCGCCGGCTGTGGGTGGCGCCGCCGGCCGGGCATGCCTTCGAGACCGTCGCCGAGCGCACCGGACGGCAGGCGGCGGCGATGCGGGCCGGCGCCGCGACCGACCCCGAGGCGGCGCCGCTGGTGGAGTCGGCGCTCGCCGCCCGCGAGCAGCTGCTGGCCGCGCCGCCGGAGCAGCTGCTGCTGCACGGCACGTTCCGGCAGAGCAAGGTGCTCGGCGGGGAGCGGATGCCCTGGCTCGCGGTCGGCCCGGACCCGGTGGTCGGCGAGAGCGCCTTCGACCTGGCCCGGCTGGTGCGGGACCGGGTGGAGGACCTGATCGCGACGCCGTCCGGCCCGGCCACCACCCGGCGCCGGATCAAGCGGCTCGCGGAGTCGCTGGAGGTGGACCAGGAACGGCTGCGCGGCTGGACGCTGTTCCGGGCGGTGGAGTCCGGGGTGCGGGCCCGGCGGGTCGGCCGGGAGAAGGACGCGGAGCTGCTGCTGGAGTTCGCGGCCTGGCTGTAGGCATGAGCAGGCGTACTCAGGCGTCTGGGTGTCCGGACCCGTGCGGACCGGGTGGGGCGGCGGACGGACGGCTGGAGCCCGGCCGGGCCGCCGTCGCCGGGGCGCGGGCCCGTTACGGCACCGTCTTCTCCGTGACGTTCAGGACCCGGGAGTGCTGGACGCTCTCCCGGGAAGCGTGGCGGGGGGCGCGGGGCTGGTCGGCGCCCCCGGCCGGCGCGCGCCCGTGGGGCCGGGCGCGCGGCACCCCCCCCCCACACCCCACGCCCCGCGCGCCCGGGGGCGCAGACAGCACCAGCGCGCCCCCCGCGAG
>NZ_JBEYXJ010000191.1:0-7781 GCF_040645015.1 Streptomyces sp. NPDC046881
GAGGGAGTCGACGCGGAGCGTCGAGGACCGACGACAACGCCGCAGATGTGCGTGCCAAGCCCCGCGACACCGGCAAGATCCGGAAGAGAGGCCCTACAGGCCGAGCATGCGGGCGATGGTCCGCAGCACTCCCTCGTCGTTGTTGGACGGTGCCAGGTGGCGGGCCCTGCGGATCACCTCGGGGTGGGCGCCCGCCATGGCGAAGGACCACTCGGCGGCGTCGAGCATCTCCAGGTCGTTCAGGTAGTCGCCGAAGACCATGGTCTGCGCCGGGGTGATGCCGAGCGCCCGCTGGAGGCCGCGCAGGGCGGTGCCCTTGTTGGCGGTGCGGTTCATCACGTCCACCCAGTGCTCGCCGGAGACCACGACCTGGTGGGTGCCGGCGAACTCCGCGAGGGCCGGGGCGGTGCTCTGCTCGGCGGAGCCGAAGTCGAACAGCGCGACCTTGATCACGTCGTCGTCGATCGCGGTGACGTCCTCGACGATCCGGTGCTCGACGTAGTACGTGCGGACCTCCGCGAGGAACGCCTCGTCGGTCCGCTCGACGTACGCCGCCCGCTTGCCGCAGACCACGGCGCCGACGTCCGCGCCGCCCGCGACCAGCCGCCGTACCGTCCGGACGACCCCGGCGACGACGGACGCGTCGAGCGGGTCGGAGCTCAGCTCCACGCCGTCGCGGACCACGTACGTGCCGTTCTCCGCGATGAACACCATGCCCTCGGCGACCTGGGCGAACTGCCGGTGCAGGGTCGCGTACTGGCGTCCGCTCGCCGGGCTGAACAGCACACCGCGGCGGCGCAGTTCGGCGAGCATCGGCCACAGACCGTCCGGTATCCGCTTGCTGTCGTCCAGCAGCGTGCCGTCCATGTCGGTGACGACCAGCCGGATGCCGGAGGGGCCTGCGGGCAAGGGGGAGGCGTCCAGGAGGGTGGCGGGCGTGGCGGGCATGTCCTGCTTCCGGTCGGGGGCGGGGAGACCGGTCCAGTGTTCCTCATGCGCCCCGCGTGCCCGGAACCGCCCACGGTGCCCGGTTGCCGGGACAGCGCGATCGGCGGGCGGCACAATGACGGCGGCGGCCGGCGGCGGCCGGCGGCCCGCGGAGGAGGACGTATGACGACTTTCGCCGACCCCGTGCCCGGCGGCCGTCCCGGCGACCTGCGCCGGGTCGCCGCCCTCACCGCCGACCTGTCCGCGCGGGGCGTACGCGGCATCGTGCTGGCGTACGTCGACACGGCGGGCGTCGGCCGGGTCAAGACGATCCCGACCGCGCGGCTGGAGGCGGCCGTGTCCTGGGGTGTCGGCATGTCCCCGGTGTTCGACACCTTCCTCGCCGACGACTCCGTCGTGACCACCGACGTCCTCGGCTCCCCCGACGGCGACCTGCGGCTCTACCCGGACCTCGACCAGCTGGTGGCGCTGGCCGGACAGCCCGGCTGGGCCTGGGCGCCGGTGGACCGGATCACCCAGGAGGGCGCCCCGCACCCCGGCTGTGCCCGCACCTTCCTGCGCCGGATCGTCACCGGCGCCGCCGAACGGCACGGCCTGGACTTCAAGGCGGCGATCGAGATCGAGTGGTCCGTCGGACTGGGCTCGGCGCCCGCCGGGGAGTTCGTCCCGGCGGTCTCCGGGCCGGCGTACGGCGCGATCCGGCAGGTCGGGCTGAGCGACTACACCGCCGATCTGCTGGCCGCGTGCGCCGCGCAGGGCGTGGACGTCGACCAGCTGCACCCCGAGTACGCGCCCGGCCAGTTCGAGATCTCGGTGGGCGCGCGGGACCCGGTGGCCGCGGCCGACCGCAGCGTGCTGGTCCGCCAGACCGTGCGGGCGGTGTCCCAGCGGCACGGTCTGCGGGTCTCGTTCGCGCCCGCGGTGTCCGCCGAGGGCGTCGGCAACGGCGGCCACCTGCACCTGTCCTGCTGGCGCGACGGGGTGAACCTGCACGCGGGCGGCGCGCGCCGGTACGGCATGACGGCCGAGGCGGAGTCCTTCGCGGCCGGTGTCCTCGCCCGCCTCCCGGCGCTGACGGCGGTCACCGCCCCGAGCCCGGCCAGCTATCTGCGGCTGCGGCCCTCCCAGTGGGCCGGGGTCTTCACCGCCTGGGGCCGCGAGACCCGCGAGGCCGCCCTGCGGATGATCACGGGCACGGCCGGCCGCCACGACCAGGACGCCAACATGGAGGTCAAACCCGTCGACCTGGCCGCCAACCCGTATCTCGCGCTCGGCTGTGTGATCGCCGCCGGGCTCGACGGCGTCACGGCGGCCCGTGCCCTGCCCGACGAGATCACCGGCGACCCGGCCCGCTACGGCCCCGACGAGGCGGCGGCCCTGGGCGTACGGCGGCTGCCGCAGTCGCTGCCCGAGGCCGTCGAGGAGTTCCGTGCCGACCCGGTGCTGCGCGCCGCGCTCGGCCCGGTCCTCGCCGACGCGGTGACCGCCGTACGGCTCGGCGAGGCGGCGGCCGTCGACGGACTCGGCCCCGACCGGGTCGCGGCGGCCTACCGCTGGACGTACTGACGATGGCCGCCCCCGGACCCGTCCACGAGGCGCTCGCCACGCTGCCGCTGGTCGACCACCACTGCCACGGCGCGGTCACGGCCGACCTGGGCGCCGCGGAGTTCGAGTCCCTGCTCACCGAGGGCGCGGCCTGGCCCGGCGTCTCCCCCTTCGACAGCCCCGCCGGCGTGGCCGTCCGCCGCCACTGCGCGCCCCTGCTGGACCTCCCCCGGCACGCGCCGCCCGCCGCCTACCTGGCCCGGCGCGCGGAGCTGGGCTGGCAGGAGGTCCACCGCCGCCTCCTGACGGCGTCCGGCGCCGGGGTGTTCTGCGTGGACACCGGCTACGCCCCGCATCCCCTCACCTCCCCCGCGGAGCTGGCCGCCGCGGCCGGCGCCGCGGCCTGCGAGGTCGTACGGCTGGAGCGGATCGCCGAGTCGGTGGCCGCGCGGGGTGTGACGGCGGACGGGTACGCGGCCGCGTTCCGGGCCGCCGCCGAGACGGCCGTGCGCCGGCAGGGCGTGGTGGCGGTGAAGTCCGTCGCGGCGTACCGGACGGGTTTCGCGCTGGACCCGGAGCGCCCGGCCGCGGCCGAGGTGACGCGGGCGGCCGGGCGCTGGCTGGCGCGCGGCGGACGCCTCGACGACCCGGTCCTGGTGCGGCACCTGCTGTGGACCGCCGTCGAGCTGGGGCTGCCGCTGCAACTGCACACCGGGTTCGGCGACGCGGACCTACGGCTGCACCGCGCCGACCCCGCCCTGCTCACGGACTGGCTGCACCGGACCGCCGGCACCGTCCCGGTGCTGCTGCTGCACTGCTGGCCGTACCACCGCCAGGCCGCCTACCTCG
This sequence comes from Streptomyces sp. NPDC046881, assembly GCF_040645015.1. NCBI lineage: Bacteria > Bacillati > Actinomycetota > Actinomycetes > Kitasatosporales > Streptomycetaceae > Streptomyces > Streptomyces sp. NPDC046881. The sequence goes on from NZ_JBEYXJ010000191.1 coordinate 3,343, forward strand.
CCGCCGTGTTCGAGCAGGTGTACCTGGACGTCGGCCTCGCCCTGCACCACACCGGCCCCGCCCGCTGCCGGGCGGTGCTGGAGGAGGCACTGGAGATCACCCCGTTCCGCAAACTGCTGTACAGCTCCGACGCCTATGGTCTGGCCGAGTTCCACCACCTGGGGGCCCTGTGTTTCCGGCAGGGCCTCGCCGGTCTGCTGCAGGACCGCGTCGACGCCGACGAGTGGAGCCTGGCCGACGCCCTGCGGATCGCGGACTGGACGGGCCGCGACAACGCCCGCCGGCTGTACGGACCGCCCGTATCCGAACCTGCCCGCGAGGGAAGCGGGCTCCCCACCCGGAAAGTATGATCAAGCAATGTCTGACATGACCGAAACCACGCCCGGCTGGCTGACCACGGACGAGCTGGAGATGGCCAGGGCCCGGATGCCGATCCTGTACGTCGAGGCCGTGCCCGTGCGCGTGGACGACAGCGGTGAAGTCACCAGCATCGGACTGCTGCTGCGCATCGGCCCGGACGGCACCGTCAGCCGGACCCTCGTCTCCGGCCGCGTCCTGCACCACGAGCGGGTCCGCGACGCGCTGCTGCGCCACCTGGAGAAGGACCTCGGCCCGGTCGCCCTGCCCCGCGTCCCCGCCTCGCTCCAGCCGTTCACGGTCGCCGAGTACTTCCCGACCGCCGGTGTCACGCCGTACCACGACCCGCGCCAGCACGCCGTGTCCCTCGCCTACATCGTGCCGGTGACCGGGGACTGCCGGCCCCGCCAGGACGCGCTGGACCTCGTCTGGTTCAGTCCCCAGGAGGCCGCCTCCCCGGCCGTGCAGAACGAGATGCCGGGCGGCCACGGGGTGCTGCTGAAGCAGGCGCTCGCGCACGTGGGGCTGGCCATCTGATCGCTTCGGCGCCGCCCCCCGCGTTCCGTGGCCCGGGCGGCCGCAGCTCATGCGGCCGCCCGGGACGGGCCGTCACGGTTCAGGGACGGGTGGCCGTTTCCTCGCCGGCCTCGACGGCGAAGATCTGGTCGAGGCCGACGATGCGCAGGACGCGCAGAGTGTGGGCGGGGACGGCGGCGAGTACGACGTCCGCCTGGGCGGCGTGCGCGTGGCTGCGGGCGGCGATCATGGCCGTGATGCCGCTGGAGTCGCAGAACGCCATCTCCCCCAGGTCCAGGGTGAGGCGCTGACCGGGCCGCAGGCCGACGGTGGGGATCAGGTCACGCAGCTGTGCGGCGTTGGCGTAGTCGAGCTCGCCGGAGATCTCCAGTACGGGACCGTCGGCGGCGTCTCGGGTGGTGATCTTCAGCGGGCTCATCGTCGGTGTCTCGTCCGGGGGGCGGCTGCGAGGGCGAGGACGGCGGTGTCGTCCTCGAGGCCGTCGCCGAAACCTTCCAGCAGGGCCGTCACGGCCTCGACGACGGCCTGGGGGGACGTGTCGGGCTGCCCGGTGGCGAAGGCCAGCAGGGCCTCGTCCCCGAACAGGGTGGCGCGGTCCTTGCCGGTGCGGGCCTCGGTGAGGCCGTCGGTGTAGAGCAGCATCGTGTCGCCCGGGGCGAGCACGGTGGTGGCGGTGACGAACGGCGCGGAGGGCAGGACGCCGACCAGGAGGCCGCCGGGGGTGGGCAGGAACTCGCCCGTGCCGTCGGCGCGCAGGACCAGGACCGGAGGATGACCACCCGAGGCGAGGTGCACGGTCACCTCGCCGGTCGCCGGGTCCGGCTGGAGCCAGCCGAACACGGCGGTGCAGTACCGCGGGTCGCCGCTTGCGGCGTAGCGCTCGTGGAGCACCTTGTTGAGGATGGTCAGGGCCGAGACCGGATCGGGGTCGTGGAGCGCGGCGGCGCGCAGGGTGTAGCGGGTCAGCGAGGTGACCGCGGCGGCCTGGGGGCCCTTGCCGCACACGTCGCCGAGGAAGAACGCGGAGCGTGTGGCGTCGAGGGGGAAGACGTCGTAGAAGTCGCCGCCGAGCCGGTCGGGGGAGGCGGTGTGGTAGGAGGCGGCCGCCTCCACGCCGGGCATCGCGGGCAGCGTGTCGGGCAGGAGCGACCGCTGGAGCACGGCGAGGGCGTCCTGGAGCCGGGCACGGTCGGCCTCCGCCTGCTGGCGCGCTTCCTCGGCCTCCTTCCTGCGGCGCAGGAGTTCTTCCTCGTAGGAACGGCGGTCCCGGGCGTCGAAAACGGTGGTGCGGATCAGCAGCGGTTCTCCGGTGCTGCCGTGCTTGACCACGGAGGAGACCAGCGCGGGGATCCGGCCGCCGGTGGCCTGCTTGATCTCCAGGGCGATGCCGCTGATCTCGCCCTGCATCCGCAGCAGCGGTGCGAAGTGCGTCTCGTGGTACAGCTTGCCGCCCACCGTCAGCAGGTCGGTGAACCGCATCCGGCCCACCACCGCCTCCCGGTCCAGGCCGAGCCACCGCAGCAACGTGGTGTTGATCTTGGCGATGGTGCCGTCCATCAGCGTGGACAGGTATCCGCAGGGGGCGCTCTCGTACAGCTCCTCGGCGCTGTCCTCCAGCAGGGCGGCGAACGCCGCGTCCGAAGCGGCCGTGCCCTCGGCGTCGTGCGGGTCGGGCTGCTGGTCGGGGCGGCACATCACGGCAGGTCCGCCAGGAAGGAGGTGATCGCCCTGTTGGTGGCCTCGGGTGCGGACAGGTGCGGGCAGTGTCCGGTGGCATCGAGGGTGACCAGGGTGGAGCCGGGGATCGAGTGGTGGACGAACGCGCCGACCTCGCGCGGGGCGATGACGTCCTGGGTGCACTCCAGCACCAGCGTCGGCACCCGCACGCTCTTCAGGTCGTCCCTCGAATCGGTCAGGAAGGTGGTGCGCGCGAAGACGCGTGCCATGTCCGGATCGGTGGCACAGAAACTGTTCTTCAGCTCCGCGCCCAGTTCCGGCCGGTCCTCGTTGCCCATGATCACCGGGGCCATCGCCGCCGACCAGCCGAGGTAGTTCGACTCCAGGGAGGACAGCAGTTCGTCGATGTCCTCGGCGCTGAATCCGCCCCGGTAGCCGTCGTCGTCGATGTAGCGGGGAGACGGAGCGACCATCACCAGTGCCCCGAGCCGCTCCGGAGCCCGGGCGGCGGCCAGTACCCCGATCATCGCGCTGACCGAGTGGCCGACGAACACCGCGTCACGCAGATCGAGCGCCTCGCACACCTCGGTCACGTCCCGGGCATAGCCGTCGAGCGAGGAGTAACGGTCCGCCGAGAACGCGGACGCGTCCGAACGGCCCGAGCCGACGTAGTCGAACAGCACCACCCGGTACTCCTCGGCCAGCGCGGGAACCGTCAGCCGCCACATGTTCTGGTCGCAGCCGAACCCGTGCGCCAGCACCACCGGACGCCCCCCGGGGTTGCCGGTGACGGTGACGTTGTTCCTGCGGGCGATGTCCATGTCCAGAGTCTCGCACTCCTGACCGACCGCGGTGACCTCGCCCCCTGGGCCTTTCCGAGGAAGAGGAAGCGACTATTCCACAATTCCCGGGAAACCGGACACCCACGGCGGCCGCCATGGGAAGGAAGCGGCCGCCGAGGAAAAGCAGGAGATTTCCCCGGGAAGGGTTTTCCATGTCTGTGAGCCGCACGTTAGCCGTGTCCGTGATCTGCGCGACCGCCGCCTTGGGGGCCGCGGGATGCTCGGACGACGGATCGTCGGACCAGCCGTTCAAGGGGCAGAGCGCGGACCAGGTGGCCGCCAAGGCGGTGAGCGCCACCCGGGACTCCGCGTCGCTGCGCATGGCCGGCAAGGTCTCCGCGGACGGGCAGCCCCTGACGGTCGACGTCCACGTCGACACCCAGAAGAACTGCAAGGGCCGAATGGCGATGGAACAGGGCTCGGCCGACGTCATCCACGCGGGCCAGGCGACGTACATCAAGGGCGACGAGAAGTTCTGGGCGAACGCCGCCAAGGGCTCGGGCGAGCAGCAGAAGCAGGCCCGGGCGCTGAGCGGCCGTTGGGTGAAGGTGCCGGTCGGCGACTCCCGTACGACGGGACTGTGCGACAAGCAGGGATTCCTGGCCGACATGGACAGCGACAAGTCCGAGCGCAAGGGAATGACGAAAGGCGACGTCACCACGGTCGACGGCCGGAAGGCGATTCCGCTGAGGAAAAAGAAGGGCGGCGAAACCATCACCATGTACGTCGCCACGGAGGGAAAGCCGTACATTCTCAAGCTCGACCAGTCCGGCGGCGAGAATCCCGGCACGCTCGTCTTCTCGGACTACGAGAAGCCGGTCAAGGCGACACCCCCGCCGGCCGGACAGGTGATCGACGGCACCAAGGGCGGCACAGCGGACGGGTGACGGACGACTCGCCGAACACGTGAGGGCCGGTTCCGGATACGTCCGGAACCGGCCCTCACCGGCGACTCTCACGAGTCGGGACGACAGGATTTGAACCTGCGACCCCTTGACCCCCAGTCAAGTGCGCTACCAAGCTGCG
>NZ_JBEYXJ010000192.1:0-7758 GCF_040645015.1 Streptomyces sp. NPDC046881
GCGCCGCCCGGCTTCCTGCCCCACCGCCGGCCGTACGCCCGGGGCCCGGTCTCCCCGCGGGGAGACCGGGCCCGGTGCGTCGGGTACGGCGGAGGGGCTAGCCGGTGGTCATCCAGCGGTCGGGGCGGGCGTTGCGGCGGCCCGTGCGGGAGCGTTCCGCCTGCTCGTGGAGGAGGCGCTCGGCCTCCCGGGCGTCGCGCAGGCGGGCCGTGACCGTCTTGTCGGCTCCCGTGTCCACATGGACGTCGGCGAGCCCCCAGCGGCGCCTCCAGGGCCCCTGGGTGAGCCGTACGCTCTGCACCTTGGCGTGCGGGACCAGGGAGAGCCGGCGGCGCAGCAGACCGCTCCGGGCGGCGAACACCGCGCCGGTGACCGCGAGCCGGTGCCCGCGCCACCACACCGGCACGCACCACCGGGCCCGCCGCGGCACCCGCGACAGCTCCCGGGGCACCGTCACGCCGGGCAGCACGCGCGCGACGACGGACTCGGCGACCGCGCGCGGGGCGACCGGGATCAGCACCGAGTTCTCCGAGCCGGCCACGTCCAGCTCCACCCGCACCCAGTCGCGCCTCCGCCACAGCAGCGGCTCCACGATCCGCACCGTCTGCACCCGGCCGGGCGGCACCGTCTCGTGCGCCCGGTCGAGCAGCCCGCGGTCGATGCGCAGCCCGTCCGGGGACTCGCTCACCGTCCAGTCGAACTCGGTGACGAACCGGCCGGCGCTGCTCGCGCCGGCCGCGCCGAACAGCGGCAGGGCGCTGGCGAGCACCGTCCACAGGTTGTCGGTGACGAGCCACAGCACGGTCGGCACGACGAGCGCGGCGCACAGCGACCCCCAGGTGGCGCCCGTCAGCAGCAGGGAGCGGACCAGCTCGCGCGGCGGCACGTGCAGCAGTACCCGCGCCGGCGCCTCACCGACCTCCCGCGCCGTCCCGGGTGCGAAACCGGCCGCGCGCGCCAGCAGCTCCGCGCGCAGGGCACGGGCCTCCCGCTCGCCCAGGAAGGCCAGCTCGTCCTTGTCGTCGGTGCCGACGACATCGATCCGCAGCTTCGCGACGCCCGCCACGCGCGCGAGGAGCGGACGGGAGACGTCCACGGCCTGGATGCGCTCCAGCCGGATGTGCGCGGTGCGCCGGAACAGCAGCCCGGTCCGTATGCGCAGCTCGGTGTCGGTGACGGCGTAGTGCGTGAACCACCAGGACAGGAAGCCGTAGAGACCGGCCGCCGGCACCAGCACCGCGACGCCCAGCAGCAGCATGGCGCCGGTCAGCCGCGTGAGCTGCTCCTGGGCGCCGTTCGGGTCGTGCACCGCCCAGCCGGCCAGCACGGTGAGCGGCGCCCAGGCGCGGCGGAAGGGCGTGACCGGGTGCAGCCGGCGCTCGGTGACGGGCGGGTGCTCCGGTATGCCGCCGGCCCGGCCGGGGGGCGTCACAGGCCCGCCGATCGTGCCTCGCCCAGCTCGGTCAGCCGGTCGCGCAGACGCTCCGCCTCGGCCGGGTCCAGGCCGGGAATGGTCGCGTCGGTCGCGGCGGCCGCGGTGTGCAGCTGCACGGTGGCCAGCCCGAAGCGCCGCTCCACGGGCCCGGAGGTCACCTCCACCAGCTGCATCCGCCCGTACGGCACCACCGTCTCCTCGCGCCACAGCACACCGCGGCTGATCAGCAGGTCGTCGGCGCGCTCGGCGTACCGCCAGGAGCGCCAGTTGCGGCCCAGCAGCCGCCAGCACCAGGCGGCGCACACCGGCGGCAGCAGCGCGCAGGCCGCCCACGCGGGCCCCGCCAGGAGCCCGGGCAGCAGCCCCGCGGCGACCGTGAGCACCCCCGTCCACACCACCAGCAGCAGCCGGCGCACGCGCAGCAGCCCGGGCTCCAGCGCGCGCCACGCCGGCTGGTCCGCCGGCGCTCCGGTCCCTTCGAGGCTCCCCGTTTCCATGAGGCCAGCGTACGTAGGGGAAACTGGGGCCATGACTCCTACGACGGAGACCACGGTCGGCATCGGCGGCGCGGCGGAGAGCACCGACATGGTGCTCAACATCGGGCCCCAGCACCCGTCCACGCACGGCGTGCTGCGGCTCAGGCTCGTGCTGGACGGGGAGCGCATCGTGCACGCGGAGCCGGTCATCGGCTACATGCACCGCGGCGCCGAGAAACTCTTCGAGGCACGCGACTACCGGCAGATCATCGTCCTCGCCAACCGCCACGACTGGCTGTCGGCGTTCTCGAACGAGCTGGGCGTCGTCCTCGCCGTGGAGCGCATGCTCGGCATGGAGGTCCCCGAGCGTGCGGTGTGGACGCGCACCCTGCTCGCCGAGCTGAACCGGGTGCTGAACCACCTGATGTTCCTCGGCTCGTACCCGCTGGAGCTGGGCGGGATCACGCCGGTGTTCTACGCGTTCCGGGAGCGCGAGGTGCTCCAGAACGTCATGGAGGAGGTCTCCGGCGGGCGCATGCACTACATGTTCAACCGCGTCGGCGGCCTCAAGGAGGACCTGCCGGCCGGCTGGACCGCACGCGCGCGTGCCGCCGTCGCCGACGTGCGCTCCCGCATGGACGTCTTCGACGACCTGGTGATCGGCAACGAGATCTTCCGGGGCCGTACGCGGGGCGTGGGCACGCTCGCACCGGAGACGGTGCACGCCTATGGCGTGAGCGGGCCCATCGCGCGCGGCTCGGGCGTCGACTTCGACCTGCGCCGCGACGAGCCGTACCTGGCCTACGGCGACCTCCAGGACACCCTGAAGGTGGAGACCCGCAGCGAGGGCGACTGCCTCGCCCGCTTCGAGGTGCTGCTGGCCCAGACCCACAACGCGCTGGACCTCGCCGACGCCTGCCTGGACCGGCTCGCCGAGCTGCCGCCCGGGCCGATCAACCAGCGGCTGCCTAAGGTGCTGAAGGCGCCCGAGGGGCACACGTACGCGTGGACCGAGAACCCGCTCGGGATCAACGGCTACTACCTGGTCAGCAAGGGCGAGAAGACCCCGTACCGGCTGAAGCTGCGCTCGGCCTCGTACAACAACATCCAGGCGCTGACCGAGCTGCTGCCGGGGACGCTGGTGGCGGACATGGTGGCGATCCTGGGATCGATGTTCTTCGTGGTCGGCGACATCGACAAGTAGGCCGGCGGGAGCGGTGAGCGGGCCGGCCGCCGGGGCGGTGCGGGCTACCGGCCCTCCGGCTCCCGCTCCAGGGGGTCCGGGATGCCGACCGGCTGGAGCAGCCAGCCGAAGTCGCCGAGACCGCCCGGTGCCGTCAGCTCGGCCGCCTCGCCCGCGCTCGCCAGCGCGCGCACGTAGGCGGCGGGGTCCGTGGAGGCCAGCGCCAGTGGAGGGCGTGCGCCGGTGAGATCGAGGGCGCGCAGAGCAGCGCGTTGCGCGAGGAGGCGCGCGGGGCGAAGCTCGCGCGCTGTTCCGCTGGCCCCGTGCGCCGTGCTGGGGGGCTCCTGCGCCGTGTCGGGAGGCGTGTGGGGCATGTTCCGCGCCGGAGTGAAGGGCGCGTCGGAGGGCGTATCGGCCGGTCTGTGCGCCGCACCGGAGAGAGTGCGCGCCGTGCCGGAGGGCGTGTACGGCGGACCGGGCGCCGCCGCGCACGCGTCCAGGGCGACGTGCGCCGTGATGTCGCACGACCCGTCCGGCACCGGTGCCGTCTCACGGCCCTCCCGGAAGCCGGTGAGCGTGCCGAACGGGGGGCGCGCGTCCAGGGTGTGGGCGTAGTCCACGGCCACCGCCAGGCCCCGCACCACCCGGTCCACGGCCGCCGCCCAGGCCCGGTCCCGGGGCAGCCCGATCTCCGCCCGCAGGCCCTCCTCGGCCGGCAGCGGCCACCAGCGCGCGAGCCAGTCGGCCGCCGCGCCCGTCACGGGGTCCCCGAGCCGTTCGGAGCCGTCCTCCGCCACGAGGACCAGCCGGGGCACGCCCGCGGAGTCCACCTCCACGACGTCCACGGGCACGTTGTCCAGCCACTCGTTGGCGAACAGCAGCCCGGTGACGGCGTCCGGGAGGTCGCTCAGCCAGGTGATCCGTCCGTCCAGCCCGGCCGGGCGGTCGGCGATCTCCACGGCGTACGCACGCGTGCGTGCCGCCACGTCGGCCGGCAGTGCGGCGAGCACCCCGCCGACCAGCTCGCCCCGCCCGGCGCCCACGTCGACGAAGTCCAGCACCGCGGGCCGGCCGAGCGCCGCGTCGACCCGGCACAGCAGCCGGGCCACGGCCCGCGCGAACAGGGGGGAGGCGTGCACGGACGTACGGAAATGGCCGGCCGGGCCCTCCGGACGCCGGTAGAAGCCGCCGGGGCCGTACAGGGCCGTCTCGGCCGCGGCGCGCCAGCCGCGCGGGCCGGGATGCGCGCGGGAGCCCTCCGCCGTCGTCTCATCCGTCACCGCACCAGACTAGGCACACAGATGATCACGACATCCACCTTGCGGAGTACGCGCGCCCGGCCCGGATCGGCCCATCGGTTGACCCCTGCACGCATCGGGTTTCCCTACGCTGGGTTACGTGCAGCGCCTCTATGACTTCCTCCGCCGCCACCCGACCTGGGTCGACAGCTTCTGGGCCGTCGCCCTGCTCGGGGTGTCCGCGGTGAGTGTGGTCAACCTCGACGGGGTGCCCGGTCACCACGGAACCATCGCCGAGGGGATGGCCGTGTCCGTCGTCCTGGGCGCCGTCGTGGCGCTGCGCCGCCGCTTCCCGGAGCCGATGCTGCTCGTCGCCCTCGTGGTCGGCCTGGCTCAGCTGGTCCTGGACATCGAGACGACCGTCTCCGACTTCGCCATGCTGGTGATCACCTACACGGTCGCGGCGGTCGGCGCGCGCTGGGCCTCCCGGCTGGCCCTCGCCGTCAGCCTCTGCGCGGCGACCGTGGCCCAGATCCGCTGGCCGGCCGAGCAGGCCAGCTTCGCCGGGCAGATCGCCATAGCCGTCTTCCAGACGGTGCCCTTCGCCCTCGCCTGGGTGCTCGGCGACTCCATGCGCACCCGGCGCGCCTACTTCGCCCAGCTGGAGGAGCGCGCGGCCCGTCTGGAGAAGGAGCGGGAGGCGCAGGCGAAGGTCGCGGTGGCCGCCGAGCGCGCCCGGATCGCGCGCGAGCTGCACGACGTCGTCGCGCACAACGTGTCGGTGATGGTGGTGCAGGCCGACGGTGCCGCCTACGTCATGGACGCCGCGCCCGACCAGGCGCGCGTGGCCCTGGAGACGATCTCCTCCACCGGCCGCCAGGCCCTGGCCGAGATGCGCCGCCTGCTGGGCGTGCTGCGCACCGGCGAACACCAGGAGAGCGGGGAGTACGTCCCACAGCCCGACGTCGAGCAGATCGACGACCTCGTCGAGCAGTGCCGCAGCTCCGGCCTGCCGGTCGACTTCAAGGTGGAGGGCACCCCGCGCCCGCTGCCCAGCGGCGTGGAGCTGACCGCCTACCGGATCGTGCAGGAGGCGCTCACCAACACCCGCAAGCACGGCGGGCCCAACGCGGGCGCGAGCGTACGCCTGGTCTACTTCGACGACGGTCTCGGCCTGCTGGTCGAGGACGACGGCAAGGGCGCCCCGCACGAGCTGTACGAGGAGGGCGGCGCCGACGGGCAGGGACACGGCCTGATCGGCATGCGCGAGCGCGTCGGCATGGTCGGCGGCACCCTGGACGCCGGCCCGCGTCCGGGCGGAGGATTCCGCATCAGCGCCCTGCTGCCGCTCAAGCCGGCGCACTGACGCAGCGGCGCGCCCCTCGTCGACACCTGTGACACCGTCCCCCGAAGCCACACCACCGCATGACGAAAGAGGCCCGATGACGATCCGCGTGATGCTCGTGGACGACCAGGTGCTGCTGCGCACCGGATTCCGGATGGTGCTCGCCGCGCAACCGGACATGGAGGTCGTCGCGGAGGCGGGGGACGGCGTGGAGGCCCTCCAGGTGCTGCGGTCCACCCCCGTCGACGTCGTCCTGATGGACGTCCGGATGCCGAAGCTGGACGGTGTGGAGGCCACCCGGCGGATCTGCTCCGAGCCCGACCCGCCGAAGGTGCTCATCCTGACCACGTTCGACCTGGACGAGTACGCCTTCTCCGGGCTGAAGGCGGGCGCCTCCGGCTTCATGCTCAAGGACGTGCCGCCGGGCGACCTCCTGGCCGCCATCCGTGCCGTGCACAGCGGTGACGCGGTCGTGGCGCCCTCCACCACCCGGCGCCTGCTGGACCGCTTCGCGCCGATGCTGCCCGCCGCCGGCAAGGAGCCCCAGCACAAGGAGCTGGAGCGGCTCACCGAGCGTGAGCGCGAGGTCATGGTGCTGGTCGCGCAGGGCCTGTCCAACGGCGAGATCGCGGCCCGGCTGGTGCTGAGCGAGGCGACCGTGAAGACCCATGTGGGCCGCATCCTGACCAAGCTCGGTCTGCGCGACCGGGTGCAGGTGGTCGTGCTGGCGTACGAGACGGGGCTGGTGCGGGCCGGCGGTCACGGCTGACGGCCGGTCCCGTACGGCCTCCGGCGCGTGACGCCCGCGCGCGCGGGCGACCGGACCCGGGTGGCTCAGCGCAGGACGCCCTCGATGAAGTCGCTGCCCAGCCGGGCCACCGCGGACAGGTCCAGCTGGTGCTGGACGTACCGGCCGCGCCGGCAGTCGGTGACCAGACCCGCCTTCTTCAGCACCGTCAGGTGCCGGGATATCTCGGGTGCCGACATGCCGTGCGCGTCGGCCAGTTCGCTCGTGGTGTGCGCGGCGCGCGCGAGGTGCCGGCACAGCCGCATCCGCACCGGGTGCGCCAGCGCCTCCAGCCGCCGCGTGAGCTGCTCCACGGACGGGGCCTGCGGCCGGGGGACGCTCGCCGGGTAGGAGATGGAGGGCTGCCAGCCGTACCGGTGCAGGACCATCACGTGCGGCCAGCCGAGGCTGGTCGGCACCAGCACCAGGCCGCCGTCCCCGGTGGCGGTGCGGCCCACCAGCAGCTTGTCGACCGTGATGAGCCCGGCGTCCTCGTCCAGCGAGACCGCCCCGGACAGGGACGCGAGGGCCTCGCCGAGGCCCTTGCGGCGCAGCAGTTCGGTCTTGTGCCGGGCGTCCGCGGCCAGCTGGGGCTGGACGCGGGCCCAGGTGTCGGCGAAGAAGGCGTCGTCGCAGTCGAGCATCAGCTGCCGGAACCAGGTGCGGACGGCCGGCGGATCCGTCAGCAGGCGGCGCGTGAACCGCTCCTGTACGGCCCCGCGCGCGGCGGCCAGCTCCAGGGAGCGCCGGCGCAGCTCCGGGTCGTCCAGCGGGCCGGGTTCCCGGACGTCGTAGCGCAGCTGGCAGGTGAACTCCAGGGCCGCGTTGACGAACTGTTCGTCCGTCAACGCGTCCAGCAGGTCCAGCTCTTCCGCGAGCGTGGCCCCGGGGACCGCGCGTCCGCCCGGGATGCCGGCGAACGGGGTGAAGACGTCCGAGAACGTCGTACGCCACAGGAAGTCCGCCTCGCACAGCCGGTCGGCCAGGCAGGGGTCCAGCCGGGAGGAGACGGCGGTCGCCCAGCCGCCCAGGTCGGGGTGGTGGCCGGGCTCGCTCAGCGCGTGCAACGCCATCCCCAGCTCCGCCAGCGGAGAGGGCGCGACGCAGACCCGCTCCAAAGGCAGTCCGGTGATGTCGATGGTCACGCTCATGCCCCCCATCGTGCACCCGCCCACCGACAGCGCCCGCGGGGGTTTTGGGGCGGCCGGCATCGTCGGGGCCAAGGGGCGGGGGGGGGGGGCCGGGGGAGGGCCCCGGGGCGGCGCGGGGCCCCCGCGGGCCCCCGGCGGGCGGG
>NZ_JBEYXJ010000193.1:0-7602 GCF_040645015.1 Streptomyces sp. NPDC046881
GCGGTCGAGGTGGCGTTGTTCCGGCTGTTGGAGTCGTGGGGTGTGCGGCCGGATTATGTGGCGGGTCATTCGGTGGGGGAGATCGCGGCCGCGCATGTGGCCGGGGTGTTGTCGCTCGGGGATGCGGCGAAGTTGGTGTCGGCGCGTGCTGCGTTGATGCAGGCGTTGCCCGCGGGCGGGGCGATGGTGGCGGTGCAGGCGACCGAGGAGGAGGTGCTGCCGTATCTGACCGACGGGGTCGGGATCGCGGCGGTCAACGGCCCGCGGTCAGTGGTGGTTTCCGGTGCTGAGGATGAAGTCACGGCGTTGGCCGGGGCGTTCGCCGGTCAGGGTCGTAAGACGTCCCGGTTGAGGGTCAGTCATGCGTTCCATTCGCCGTTGATGGAGCCGATGCTGGAGGAGTTCGGGCAGGTCGTCCGGGGCCTGGAGTTCAGCGAGCCGCGGATCCCGGTGGTTTCGAACCTCACGGGCCGGCTGGCCGAGTCGTACACCCCCGAGTACTGGGTCCGGCACGTCCGTGAGGCGGTCCGTTTCGCCGATGGCGTGCGGACCCTGCACGAGCTGGGCGTGACGACCTTCGTCGAGATCGGCCCCGGTGGCGTCCTCAGCGGCATGGCGCAGAGCTGTGTCGATGACATCGTCACCATCCCCGTACTGCGAACCGACCGCCCCGAACGGCAAGCCCTCCTCACCGCGCTCGCCAAACTGCACGTGCACGGCGTTTCCCCGGACTGGCCGGCGCTCTTCCCGGGCGCCCGGCGTGTCGACCTGCCCACCTACGCCTTCCAGCGCGAGCGCTACTGGCTCGAAGGGGACGAGGACCCGGCCGCCGCCGGCACCACGGCCGACGCGGCGGACTCCGGCTTCTGGGACAGCGTGGAGCGCGAGGACGCGGAGTCCCTCGCCGCCACCCTGGGCGTCGGCGCGGACGCCTCGCTGAGCGCGATCCTGCCCCGGCTGTCCGCGTGGCGCCGCCAGCGCCGCGAGCAGTCGGTGGTCGACGGCTGGCGCTACCGTGTCACATGGAAGCCGCTCGGTGCGCTCCCGCAGTCCGGCGCGTCCGGGACCTGGCTGCTCGTCGTGGCGGCGGAGAGCGAGTGGACCGGCTCGGTCCGCACCGCACTCGGCGAGGGCGGGCTGGAGCTGGTGACGCTCGTCGCCGGGCCCGGCACCGACCGCGCGACGCTGGCCCGCGAACTGGCCGGCGTCGGCCCGGTGGCCGGGGTCCTGTCCCTGCTCGCCGAGGACGCAAGCGCCCCGGCCGGCCACCCCGGCCTGTCGTACGGGCTCGCGGCGACCCTCTGCCTGGTGCAGGCGCTCGGCGACGCGGGCATCGACGCCCCGCTGTGGTGCGCCACGCGCGGCGCGGTCGCCACCGGCCGCTCCGACCGCGTGGACCACCCACTGCAGTCGCAGGTGTGGGGCTTCGGCCGGGCGGCGGCGCTGGAGCACCCGCAGCGCTGGGGCGGCCTGATCGACCTTCCCGAGGTGCTGGACTCCCGCGGCGCGGCCCGTGTGGCGGCCGTCCTCGGCCAGGCGGCCGAGGACCAGGTGGCCGTCCGCGCCTCCGGCGTCTTCGGGCGCCGGCTCGTCCGCGCCGCTCACGCCACCGGCCCCGCACAGGGGTGGTCGCCGCGCGGCACGGTTCTGGTCACCGGTGGTACGGGTGCGCTGGGCGGGCACGTGGCGCGCTGGCTCGCCGGTGCCGGTGCGGAGCACCTGGTGCTCACCAGCCGCCGCGGTCTCGACGCCCCCGGCGCCGTCGGCCTCAAGGCCGAGCTGGAGGGGACGGGCGTACGCGTGACCGTCGCCGCCTGCGACGCGGCCGACCGTGACGCCCTGCGGACGCTGCTGGCCGAACACCCCGTCAACGCCGTCGTCCACGCCGCCGGTGTCGGCGACCACGTCATGATCGAGGACTCCGACCCGGCCGGGTTCGCCGGCACGGTGGCGGCCAAGGCCGCGGGCGCCACGTACCTGGACGAACTGCTGGCCGGCCAGGAACTCGACGCGTTCGTCATGTTCTCCTCGGGCGCCGGCATCTGGGGCGGCGCCGGCCAGGGCGCCTACGCGGCGGCCAACGCCCACCTCGACGCCCTCGCCGAGTACCGGCGGGCACGCGGGCGCACTGCGCTGGCCGTCTCCTGGGGCGGCTGGGCCGAGGGCGGCATGGCCCGCGTCGGTGACGGAGAGGAGATGCTGCGCCGCCGTGGCCTGCCGCCCATGCGGCCCGCCCTCGCGATCTGTGCGCTCCAGCAGGCGCTGGCCGATGGCGAGACCACCCTCACCGTCGCGGACTTCGACTGGGAACGGTTCATCGGCCCGTTCACCGTCACCCGCCCCAGCGCCCTGCTCGCCGACGTGCCCGAGGCGCGCCGCGCCCTGGAGGCCCCGGCCCCCGGCGGTGCCGAAGCCGGCAACGCGCTCGCTGCGAAGCTGACCGGGCTGACGGCGGGCGAGCAGGACCGCACGCTGGTGGACCTCGTCCGCACGCACGCGGCCGCCGTGCTCGGCCACGACGGTGCCGCGGCGGTGGAGCCCGGCCGGGCGTTCAACGACCTCGGCTTCGACTCGCTCACCGCCGTCGAACTGCGCAACAAGCTCACCGCCGACACCGGCCTGAAACTGCCCACCACGCTGGTCTTCGACCACCCGAACGCCACGGCCCTGGCCCGGTTCCTGCGCGCCCAGCTGCTCGGTTCGCAGGACACCGCGCCGCCCGAGCAACACGCGGCCGCCGCCGACGACGAGCCGATCGCGATCGTGGCGATGAGCTGCCGCCTGCCCGGCGGCGTCGGCTCCCCCGAGGACCTGTGGCAGCTCGTGACAGCCGGCGGCGACGCCATCTCCGGCTTCCCCGAGGACCGCGGCTGGGACGTCGAGGACCTCTACGACCCCGACCCGGGCACCCCGGGCAAGACGTACGCGCGCGACGGCGGATTCCTCTACGACGCGGGCGACTTCGACGCCGCACTGTTCGGGATCTCACCGCGCGAGGCGCTCGCGATGGATCCCCAGCAGCGCCTGCTGCTGGAGGCCTCGTGGGAGGCGTTCGAGCGGGCCGGCATCGACCCGGTCTCCCTGAAGGGCAGCCGCACGGGCGTGTTCGTCGGCATGTCCTACCAGGGCTACGGCGCAGGCCTCCCGCAGGTCCCCGAGGGCGTCGAGGGCCACCTGCTCACCGGCAGCGCCGCGAGCGTCGTCTCCGGGCGCGTGGCGTACACCTTCGGTCTGGAAGGCCCGGCCGTCACCGTCGACACGGCCTGCTCGTCGTCGCTCGTCGCCCTGCACCTGGCCATCCAGTCGCTGCGGGGCGGCGAGAGCACGATGGCCGTCGCGGGCGGTGTGAACGTCATGGCCGTACCGGCCGCGTTCGTGGAGTTCAGCCGGCAGCGCGGGCTCGCCGCCGACGGCCGGTGCAAGGCGTTCGGCGCCGGCGCGGACGGCACCGGTTGGGCGGAGGGCGTGGGCGTGGTGCTCGTGGAGCGCCTCTCCGACGCCGTGCGCAACGGCCACGAGGTCCTGGCGGTGGTGCGGGGCAGCGCGGTCAACCAGGACGGCGCCTCCAACGGCCTGACTGCGCCGAACGGTCCGGCGCAGCAGCGGGTGATCCGGCAGGCCCTGGCCGCCGCCGGGCTCACCGAGGGCGATGTCGACGCGGTGGAGGCGCACGGCACGGGCACCGCTCTGGGTGACCCGATCGAGGCACAGGCGCTGCTCGCGACGTACGGACAGGAGCGGTCGGAGGACCGGCCGCTGTGGCTGGGCTCGCTGAAGTCCAACATCGGGCACGCCCAGGCGGCGTCCGGCGTGGCCGGTGTCATCAAGATGGTGATGGCGATGCGCCACGGCGTGCTGCCGCGGACGCTGCACGCCGACGAGCCGACGCCGCACGTGGACTGGTCGGCGGGCGGGGTGCGGCTGCTGACCGAGGCCGTGGCGTGGCCGGAGACGGGCCGCCCGCGCCGGGCCGCCGTGTCGTCGTTCGGCGTCAGCGGCACCAACGCGCACACCATCATCGAGCAGGCCCCGCCGGCCGAACCGGCCACCGTCACACCGGTCACCGTCGCACCGGCCGCCGTCGCACCGGTCCCCCTCGCACCGGCCGCCGTAGCGCCGGTCGAGGTCGTCCCGGTGACCGTGCCGTGGGTGTTGTCCGGCAAGACCGAAGCCGCGCTGCGCGCCCAGGCCGAGCGCCTGCTGTCCCTCATCGCGGTCGGCTCCGAACCGTCCCTCATCGACGTCGGCTTCTCGCTGGCCACCACCCGGGCCGCCCTGGAGCACCGCGCCGCCGTGGTCGGTGCCGACCGCGGACGGATCACCGAGGGCCTGCGGGCCCTGGCTTCGGGGGCGCCCGCTCCCGGCGTCGTCGTCGGCCGCGCCGACGCCGGTCAGGTCGGGTTCCTGTTCTCCGGGCAGGGCTCGCAGCGCGTCGGCATGGGGCGGGAACTGTACGAGGCGTTCACGGTCTTCGCGGAGGCGTACGACGACGTGTGCGCCCACCTCGACCAGCACCTCGACCGGCCGCTGCGGGACGTGGCCTTCGGCGTGAACGGTCACGAGGACGGCGAGGAGCTGAACCGCACCGCCTTCACCCAGCCCGCGCTGTTCGCGCACGAGGTCGCCATCCACCGGCTGCTGGAGTCGTGGGGTGTCCGGCCGGACTACCTGGCCGGGCACTCGGTCGGCGAGATCGCGGCCGCGCACGTGGCCGGCGCCCTGTCGCTGGAGGACGCGGCGAAGCTGGTGTCGGCGCGGGCCGCGCTGATGCAGGCCCTGCCCGCCGGCGGGGCGATGGTCGCCGTCCAGGCGACCGAGGACGAGGTGCTCCCGCACCTCACCGACGACGCCGACATCGCGGCGATCAACGGCCCGCAGTCCGTCGTGGTCTCCGGCGCCGAGGACGCCGTGGCGGCCGTCGCGGACGTCTTCTCCCGGGAGGGCCGCAAGACCTCCCGGCTCACCGTGAGCCACGCGTTCCACTCGCCGCTGATGGAGCCCGTGCTGGAGGACTTCGCCCGCGTCGTCGGCGGTCTGCGCTTCGAGACGCCCCGGATCCCGGTCGTCTCGAACCTCACCGGTGAGCTGATCGAGGCGTACACGGCGGAGTACTGGGTCCGGCACGTTCGCGAGGCCGTCCGCTTCGCCGACGGCATCCGAACCCTGGGCGAGCTGGGCGTGACCACGTTCGTGGAGACCGGCCCCGGCACGGTGCTGAGCGCCATGGCCCACGGCTGCCTGGACGGCGCGGTCACCGTTGCCTCCGCGCGATCCGGCAGTCACGAACCCGAGGCGATCACCGGCGCCGTCGCACAGCTCCACGTGCACGGCGTCCCCGTCGACTGGCAGGCGTTCTTCGCCGGTCGCGGCGGCCGGCGCGTCGACCTGCCCACCTACGCCTTCCAGCACCAGCGGTACTGGCTACGGACCACCGCACCCTCGGCGGCCGCCGTCGCGGGGACCGACGCCGTGGAGGCCGGGTTCTGGGAGACGGTGGAGCGCGAGGACGCCCAGTCCCTCGCCGCCACCCTCGACCTGCCCGCCGAACAGCTGGACGGGGTGCTGCCCCGGCTGTCCGCGTGGCGTCGGCAGCGGCGCCGGGAGTCCGCCGTGGAAGGCTGGTCCTACCGCGCGGGCTGGAAGCCGCTCAGCGGCCTCCGCACCCACGAACTGCCAGGCAACTGGCTGTTCCTGGTCACCGAACACACCGAACACACCGAACACACCGAACACACTGGACACGCCGAACACGCGGAGGTCACCGAACTCACCGCACTCACGGAACTCACGCCCCCACTCACCGATGGCCCCCACGCCGTCGAGTGGGCCGCCGCCGTCGCCGACGGACTCGCCGCACGCGGGGCCCGGCTGGTCCGGGTGGCGGTCGACCCGGCCGCAGACCGCGGCGCGCTGCTGCGGCAGCTCCGTGACGCCGTCCGGGAGGCTCCGGTCGACGGTGTGATCTCCCTGCTCGGCATCGACGAGCGGCCCTACGCCGGACACCCGGCCCTCTCCGTCGGCACCGCGCTGTCCCTCGCGCTCGTCCAGGCCCTGGGCGACGCGGACATCGACGCCCCGCTGTGGATGCTGACCAGGTCCGCCATGTCCACCAGGCGTGCGGATGCGGTGCCGAGCGCCGCCCAGAACGCCGTCTGGGGTCTCGGCCGGGTCGCCGCGCTGGAGCACGCACGACGCTGGGGCGGGCTCGTCGACCTTCCCGGCACGGTCGACGACCGGGTCGTCGGCCGCCTCGCCGCGGTGCTCGGCCAGTCGGACGAGGACCAGGTCGCGATCCGCGCCCGCGGCGTGTTCGGCCGCAGGCTCTCCCACGCCGCCGCCTGCCGGAACACACGGGCCGGGCAGCGCTGGTCGCCGCGCGGCACGGTCCTCGTCACCGGTGGTACGGGTGCGCTGGGCGGGCACGTGGCCCGCTGGCTCGCCGGCGCGGGTGCCGCACACCTGGTGCTCACCAGCCGCCGTGGCCTCGACGCGCCGGGTGCGGCGGCTCTCGTCACCGAGCTGGAGGAGACGGGTGCCCGTGTCACCGTCGCCGCGTGCGACGTCACCGACCGTGAGGCGCTGGCCGCGCTGCTCACGGAACACCCGGTGAACGCCGTCGTCCACACGGCGGGCGTGGACCATCTGGAGCCGCTGGAGGCCATGACGCCGGGCGCCTTCGCCGACGTGCTGTCCGCCAAGGCGGCCGGCGCCCTGAACCTCGACGCGCTCCTGGCCGACCGGGAACTCGACGCCTTCGTCCTCTTCTCGTCCATCGCCGGCGTGTGGGGCAGTGGCCACCAGGCCGCCTACGCGGCGGCCAACGCCCTGCTCGACGGGCTCGCCGAACGCCGCCGGGCTCAAGGCCAGCCGGCCACAGCCGTGGCCTGGGGCCCGTGGGCCGGCGGCGGCATGGCCGCGGGCGACGGCGCGGACGAACGACTGCGCCGCCGCGGTCTGATCCCGATGCCCGCCGCGCTCGCCGTGGCCGCCCTCGGGCAGGTGCTGGACTCCGGCGAGGCGACCGCCACGGTGGCCGACGTCGACTGGGACCGGTTCCTGCCCCCGTTCACCGTGGGCCGCCCGAGCGCCCTGCTCGGCGACCTCCCGGAGGCCGAGCGGATCCTCACCGCGGGCAGCACCGCCGGCGAGCGGGGCACGGCCGCCGCCTCGCCCCTGGCCGACCGCCTCACCGGGATGACCGAGACGGAACAGCACACGCTGCTGGTCGACGTCGTCCGCACGCACGCGGCGGCCGTCCTCGGCCACAGCGGCGCCGACGAGGTCGAGGCCGACCGGGCCTTCAAGGACCTCGGCTTCGACTCCCTGACCGCCGTCGAACTGCGCAACGAACTCAACGCCGAAACCGGCCTCGCCCTGCCCGCCACGCTGGTCTTCGACCATCCCAACGCCCAGGCACTCGCCCGGCAGCTGCGCACCGAGCTCACCGGTCTCACCCCTACGGCAGCGCCGGAAGCGGCCGCCGCGCCCGCCGAGGACGACGACCCCGTCGCGATCGTCGGTATGGCGTGCCGGTATCCGGGCGGGGTGCGTTCGCCGGAGGACCTGTGGCAGCTGGTGGTCTCCGGTGGTGACGCGGTGGGC
>NZ_JBEYXJ010000194.1:0-7543 GCF_040645015.1 Streptomyces sp. NPDC046881
GCTGAGGGGCCGCGCAAACCGCTGAGGGGGGGCCGGGGCTCTCCGCCCCGCCCCCCCTTTCCTCTGCGGCGAGGGGGTTAGTCCTCCGCCGCCACGATCTCCCGGCACCGCTTCACATCCGCGGCCATCTGCTCCAGCAGGTCCTCCAGCGTGTCGAACCTCGCCTGGCCGCGCACGTACGCGAGGAAGTCGACGGCGACGTGCAGGCCGTACAGGTCGAGGCCGACGCGGTCGATGGCGTACGCCTCCACCGTGCGCTCGGTGCCGTCGAACTGCGGGTTCGTGCCGACGGAGATGGCGGCCGGCATGGCCTCGCCCTGGGCGTGCAGATAGCCGGCGTACACGCCGTCGGCGGGGATGGCGGTGTGCGGGAGCGTCTCGACGTTGGCCGTCGGGAAGCCCAGCTCGCGGCCGCGCTGGGCGCCGCGGACGACGACGCCCTCCACCCGGTGCGGGCGGCCCAGGATCTCGCGGGCGCCGGCGACATCGCCCTCGGCGACCAGGCGGCGGGTCAGCGTGGAGGAGAACGGCTCGCCGCCGCCCGCCTCACCGGTGACGTACAGGTCGACGACCTCGACCTCGAAGTCGTACACCTTGCCCTGCTCGGCGAGGAACTCGACGTTCCCGGCGGCCTTGTGGCCGAAGCGGAAGTTCGGGCCCTCCACGACCGCCTTCGCGTGCAGCTTGTCCACCAGGACCTTCACCACGAAGTCGGCGGGCGACAGCTTCGAGAACTCGGTGGTGAAGGGGAGGATGAGGACCGCGTCGACGCCCAGCTCGGCCATCAGTTCGGCCCGGCGGTGGTGCGGGGCGAGCAGCGGCGGGTGGCTGCCGGGGCGGACGACCTCGCTGGGGTGCGGGTCGAAGGTGACCACGACGGCCGGAACGCCCAGTTCACGGGCGCGGTCGACGGCGTGCTGGATGATCAGCTGGTGGCCGCGGTGGACGCCGTCGTAGGAACCGATGGTGACGACGCTGCGCCCCCAGTCCTCGGGGATGTCCTCCAAGCCACGCCAGCGCTGCACTGTGACCGCTCCTCGAACCCTTGTCCGTGTCTGTCCTGACCTCGTTGTGCAGGTCTAAGGGTGCCATGCCGGATGCCCCGCGCCAGCACCGGCATGGGGGCTGTGACGGGGCGCACGTTCCCGCCGCTGCTCAGGCCGGTACGCGTACCCCCGCCAGGTTCTCGATCATGCGGCGGGTGCTGGGGCCGACGACGGCGGCCCAGTCGTCCGGGGCGTCGGTCAGCCAGCGGGCCATGCGGGCCGCGAAGCCGGGCACGTGCCGGCCCAGCTCGACCAGACCGCGGTCGAAACGGGTGGCGCCCTCGGGTGTGCGGACGAGGAGCAGGCCGGTGCGGTGGAC
This sequence comes from Streptomyces sp. NPDC046881, assembly GCF_040645015.1. Classification (NCBI taxonomy): domain Bacteria; kingdom Bacillati; phylum Actinomycetota; class Actinomycetes; order Kitasatosporales; family Streptomycetaceae; genus Streptomyces; species Streptomyces sp. NPDC046881. Next base: position 1,366 of record NZ_JBEYXJ010000194.1, read on the forward strand.
GAGGCCGCGGACCTCGTCCGCGCAGTCGCGCCCGGGTTCCACCACCGCGTGCAGGACGGCGTCCAGGACGGCCGGGTCCCGTTCCCGGGCGAGCAGGAACTCCAGCAGCTCACGGCGGAGCGGGCGGGAGGCGGGCGTACCGGGGGCGGCGAGGACGGCGGCCAGCGCCGCGCGCAGCTGTTCCGGACCGCCGTCGAGCAGGCCGGTGACCAGGGGCAGCAGGACCGGGCGGGCGGTGGGGCCCTGTTCGAGGCGGCGGTCGAGGTGGCCGGCGACGTGCCCGGCGGTCTCCGGGCGCAGCCGCACCGCCCCCCGCAGGAGGGCGGCGACCCGGGGGGCGAGGGCCGGGGTGGTGACCTCGGCGAGGCCGTGCAGCACCGCCCTGGTCTCCGGGCGGCCGGCGTCCGGGGCGCTCAGCCGGGCGCGGAAGGCCTCCAGGACCGGTTCCGGGTGCGTGGTCAGGGCCGGGGCCAGGGCGCTCGGCGGGAAGTGCGGGTCGCCGTCGGCGAAGTGGCGCAGGGCGGCGGGCAGATACCGGTCGCGGGTGTCCGGGTCGCGGACCAGCAGGGCCAGGGCGCCGCCGTGCAGGGTGCAGTCGGCGGGGCGGGCGAGCAGGGCGAGGGCGGCGTAGCGCAGCAGCGCGCGGTCCGCGGCCGAGCGGACGTGCGGGGCGGCGCGCAGCCCGTACGCCACCGCCGCCACCCGGCGGGCGGGGCGCTCGTCGTGCGCCCAGCGGTCGACCGCCCGGCAGACGGCCGGCGGCTCGTCCTCGGCGAGGACGGCGAGCAGCTCGTCGGCGCGCCGGTGCGCGCAGGCCACCAGCACCTCGGTGAGGTCGTCCAGGGCGCCGTGCCGGTGCGTGTGCAGCAGCGCCTGCGCGGCGGTGGCCACGGTGGCGTGCGGGGTCGCGGGCAGCGGCCGCTCGTCGGCGAACCAGCGGGTGAGCAGGGGCTGTACGACGGCGGGCGCGGCGGCGAGCAGCCGGGCCACGGCGTCCAGGTAGCGGTCCCCGGCCGCGGGCGGCGCCGGGTCGGCCAGCACGAGCCGGCGCAGCAGGTCCAGGCGCTCGGCGTCGGGGACGGGCAGGGCGGTCCAGAAGGCGGGGCGGAAGTCGGCCGGTACGGTCCGCCCCGCGCGGCGCCAGGCGCCGACACGGTCGGCGAGCCGGCGCAGCACCTCGGTGTACGGCGTGGGGTCCGGGACCTGCTGCAGGGTCCGGGCGAGCAGCCGGGCGGCCCACCAGGAGCCGGTGTCGCGGTCCAGCGCCTCGATCAACTCACCCAGCCGCTCGGCCAGTTGCCGGGGGCCCTGCTGGCGTGCGAGGAGCAGCAGGGCCTGGACGACCGGGCCGACGCGGTGGTGCGGCACCGGGACCGGGCGGTGGTCCCCGTGCGGCTCGCCGGGGTGGTGCACCAGGGCCCGCAGCGCCTCGTCCAGGTCCAGGTGCATGCCCTGGATCCAGTCGGCCAGCTCCTCGTGGGCGAAGCGGTAGCCGCCGCCGGCCGGCACGAGGAGTCCCTCGGTGAGGACGGCGGAGGCCCAGCCGGTACCGCCGCCGAGCCGGGCCGGGGCGGGTCCCCACGGGAACACCGCCTCGAACGACTCCCGGTCCAGCTCGCCCTGGCCCGCGCCGAGGCTGCGCCGGGCGGCCTCGTGCACCTGCCCGGCCACCCGGGCCGCCAGCCGGCGTACGGCCGTTCCGCGCAGGCCTGCCGCCGCGGCGAGGCGGACCGCGATGCGCAGGCACATCAGGTCGAGGTAGGCCGCGAACACGTCGTCCCGGTCGACGGGACCGGCCGGCGGGGCGTCGGGTACGGCCGCCCGGACCTCGGCCAGCAGCCGCAGCACCAGCGGATGCCGCTCGTCCCGCTCGGCCAGCAGCCCGTCCGGAACCCCGTACCGCACCCGCGCCCGCCGCCCCTCGTCCACGGTGAAGTCACCGATCCGCACACAGGGGGGAAGCGGGTCCAGGGTGGGGGCGGGGGGCGGCTCTGCGGGGTCCGCGGGGACGTGGGGCGGCTCTAGGTCCGCGGGGGCGCGGAACGGCTCGTCCTGGCCCGCGGGGGCGTGGGGCAGCTCTCCCAGGTCCGCGAAGGCGTGGGGTGCTTCTCCTGGGCCAGCCGGCGAACGGTGGGGGGCTGCGGAGGGTCCGCTGGACGGTTCGTCGTCGGCCGGCACTGCCAGGCCGACCGGCCGGCGCGCCTCTGCCGGGGAGACAGGGGCGTCCGACACGGGCACCTGTGCCGAGGAGGCAGGGACACCCGGCACGGGGACCTCTGCCGGGGAGCCAGGGACACCCGACACGGGCACCTCTGCCGGGGAGCCAGGGGCGGCCGCCACGGGCCCCGGCCCCTCGACGCCCGTGGCAATGGCTGATCCGTCCAGCGCCCCGGCCCACACGCCGCCGTCGGCCACCGGAACACCAGGGACGGCAGGAGCCACAGGGGCCGCAGGAGCCACAGGGACAGCAGGGGCAGCCGTCACCAGCCCGGCAGGGCCGCCGGACACGTAAGGCGACTCGGCGCCTCCGCCCAAAACCCCGACCCCGGCCGCCATGCCGTCCGGCCCGGGCGCGTCAGGGGTGCTGGTCGGTGGGACGGTCGGGGTGTGCAGGAGGTCCGCGGGGAACGCGTTGCCGGTGTGTTCCCAGTGTTCCTCGCGGCAGGCCACCACCAGGCGTGCCCCGGTCTCGCGCAGCCAGTCGGCCGTGCCCCGGGTCCAGGCGGGCAGGCGGTGGGCGAGGACGGGGGGCATCTCCTCGGGGCCGTCGAGGAGGAGCAGCAGCGGGCGGCCGGCCCGGGCGGCGCGGTGGGCCACGTGTTCGGGGCTGATGTCGCCGAGGTCCTCGGGCTGTACGCGGCGGGACGCGGCGACGATCCGGGCGGCGCGCTCCAGGGTGCGCCGGGCGGCGTCGGCCACCGAGTCGTCGGTGTCCTCCAGGTCGGCGCCGCGCAGCCACAGCGTGGGGGCGGGCTCCTCGCCCCGGGCGCGGCGGGCGGCGAGCGCCGCGAGTTCCGTCGTACGACCGCTGCCGGGGGCGCCGACGAGGCCGAGCACGGGCCGGTCGCCGGCGGTGAAGGCGGCCAGTTCCCGGGCGGTGGCGGCGCGTTCGAGCGGTTCGACGGCGCACGGGTGGCCGGTGAGGGTGTCCGGGGGGCCGTCCTGGGCCACGGAGGTGGTGGTCAGCTGGAGGATGCCGGCGAGGTTGAGGTCGGCGCCGTAGGCGGGCACGGTGGCCGCGTTGCGGGCGAGCAGGTCGGCGAGGGCGCCGCCGGCGGGCCGCAGCGGCACCGCGAAGCCCGCGTCGCGCTCGGCGGTGTGCAGGGCGGTGCCGAGCACGCCGACGACGGCGCCGGTACGGGCGTCCAGCACCGGTCCCCCGGCCGCGCCGCCGCCGAGCCGGAGCGCGTCCCGGCCGGCCGTGCCGATGGCCAGTTCCAGGACGTCGTCCAGCAGGTGGAAGCCGTCGGTGGCGTTGTACGTCACCTCGGTGGCGGCCAGCACCCGCGCCTCCCGCCAGCAGCCGGCGGCGACCCGGACGTAGGTGCCGGCGGCGATCCGCTCCCGCACGGACAGCGGCAGCGGGTCCACACCGAGGCCCTCGGTGCGCACCAGGGCGAGGTCCAGGGCGGGCAGCGGGGTGACCGCGTCGGCGGGGACCACGCAGGTGCGGTCCCCGGGGGCGTGCAGCGCCAGCCGGGGCAGGCCGTCGACGGTCTCGTGGCTGGTGAGCAGAGTGCCCTGGTGGTCGGCGAGGAAGCCGTATCCGCGCGGGCGCCCCGCCAGGTCCCGGATCCGTACGAGGGCGGCGTCGGCGTCGGCACCGCCGGCGCCGGTCCGGGTCCCGTCGTCCACGCCCAGTCCGCCGGCCGCGCCGTCCCCGTACCCGTGCGTGCACTGCCCGTACGGCTGCTCCCCGCACGCCCGTTCCTGCTCCCGGCCCCCGCCTCCGGTGCGCGGGCCCCGTCCCGCCATCGCCCTACCTCCCCGCCTGCTCTCCCCGTGCCCTGACCTCGACGGTAGGCGCGTGATGATCGGCGGGACAGATCGCGCGGTGAACGCGCCCCCTTCCGCTCCCCCGGTTCACTCCGAGCGCCTGCCCGGTCGGGTGAATAGGCGGGGGCTGCTGGATAAGCCTAGGGGTGGGGGAACCGAGGGGGACCGCGGAGCGGCGGCAGGGGCACGACCCCGTGGCCGGCCGTCGCTCCACGGCAGACGGCCGGGGCGGGGTCCGGCCGGGGCTTAGCCGAAGACGGCCAGGCTCTTGGCCTTGCCCCGGTGCTCCTCGACGAGCGCGAGGAAACGGCCCTCGGGGTCGAACACGGCCACGGGACCGGCGCCGGCGTACTCGTCGGGGATCTCCAGCCTCACGCCGTTCAGCAGCAGCCGGGACCGCTTGCCGTCGACCTCCCAGCGCGGGAACGCGGCGGCCGCGGCGTCGGCGATCGGCATCACGGTCAGCTCCTGCTGGAGCTGGTCCAGCGTCCTGGCCGCGTCCAGCTTGTACGGCCCGACGCGCGTGCGGCGCAGCGCGGTGAGGTGGCCGCCGACGCCGAGGCCGGCGCCCAGGTCCCGGGCGAGGGCGCGGATGTAGGTGCCGGAGGAGCAGACCACGGAGACGATCAGGTCGAGCACGGGCGTGCCGTCCTCGGCGACCGCGTCCCGGACGTCGTACACCGTGAAGGAGGAGATGGTCACCGGGCGGGCGGGGATCTCGAAGTCCTCGCCCTCGCGGGCCCGCTTGTACGACCGTACGCCGTCGATCTTGATGGCGCTGACCTTGGACGGCACCTGCATGATGTCGCCGGTGAGCTTGGCGATGCCGGCGTCGATGGCGTCCCGGGTCACCTTGGAGGCGTCGGTGGACGAGGTGATCTCGCCCTCGGCGTCGTCGGTGAGGGTGCTCTGGCCCAGGCGGACGGTGCCCAGGTACTCCTTCTCGGTCAGCGCGAGGTGCCCGAGGAGCTTGGTGGCGCGTTCGACCCCGAGGACCAGGACACCGGTCGCCATGGGGTCGAGGGTGCCGGCGTGGCCGACGCGGCGGGTCCTCGCGATCCCGCGCATCTTGGCGACCACGTCGTGCGAAGTGAAGCCCGACGGCTTGTCGACGATGACGAGGCCGTCGGGCGGGGTGGGCTTGCTGGTCATTCGGCGGCGTCGTCCGTCTCGTCGTCTTCGTCGCCCGGCTTGCGGTACGGGTCCGCGTCACCGGCGTACCTGGCGCCCGCGGACACCTCGCGCACCTTCTCGTCGGACTGGCGCGCCCGGTCGAGGAGGTCCTCGATGGTCCGGGCGGTGTCCGGCAGGGCATCCGCCACGAAGGTGAGGGTCGGCGTGAACTTCACCCCGGCGGCCGCTCCCACGGCCGAGCGGAGGACGCCCTTGGCGCTCTCCAGGCCCGCGGCGGCGGCCTTGCGCTCCTCCTCGTCGCCGTAGACCGTGTAGAAGACGGTCGCCTCCCGCAGGTCACCCGTGACCCGGGTGTCCGTGATGGTGACGTGTGAGCCGAGCCGCGGGTCCTTGATCCCGCGCTGCAGCTTCTGGGCCACCACCTCCCGGATGAGGTCCGCCAGCCTTTTAGCCCGCGCGTTGTCGGCCACTGGTCCGTCTCCCGTTCTTTCTTCTTGCTTGCGTTTCGTGGTCAGTCGTCGTCGCCGTGGAAGCGCCGTCGCACGGACAGCAGTTCCACCTCGGGGCGGCCGGCGACCAGCCGTTCGCACCGGTCCAGTACGTCGGTGAGGTGGGCCGCGTCGCCGGAGACCACGGCGAGGCCGATGATCGCTCGCCGGTGGAGGTCCGCGTGGTCCACCTCGGCCGCGCTCACGGCGTACTTCCGCTGGAGTTCGGCGACGATCGGGCGGACGACGGAGCGCTTCTCCTTCAGCGAGTGGACGTCGCCGAGGAGCAGGTCGAAGGACAGAGTCCCCACGTACATGTGTGTAACCGGTTCACCCGCCGGTACGGGATCGATGGCCCCGGGTCCGTGTGGCCGGGGACATCAAGAACGGTACCGCGTACCTGCCGGTGGCTCGACAGGGTTTCGGCGCCGTGGGCTGCGGTGCATAGGCCCCGGGGCACCGCCCCGGGAACAGGGCCTGGAGGTCGGTGGCTTCGGGGGTGGTGCGCTCGGACTTGATCCGCTCGTCGCCGACGCGGATCTCCACCGTGCCGATGAGTC
>NZ_JBEYXJ010000195.1:0-7529 GCF_040645015.1 Streptomyces sp. NPDC046881
CGGCCGCGCCCCCCCGCCCCCCCGCGCCCCCCCGCCCCCCCCCCCGCGGCCGGCGACGGGCCAGCCGCCGACCGGTGTCCCTGTTCACCGGCCGGCGGTGCTGGCCACGGTGGTCACCATGGCGACCAGCACCGCCGCACCGGCCATCGCCACGGTCAGCGGGGCGGTAAGTACCGGGCGCCGGTAGACGGCGTAGCCGAGCGCGGCGACGATCAGCGCGCCGACCAGGACCAGCAGCAGGACGACGAGCAGAGCGAGCGTGGACATACGGTTCCCCCTCGGGATCAGGTGCGCCCTGGGTTGGGGCGCACGGTTCACACGGCTGTGGAGCTTGGGAGTTGCTTGGCCCCTTGCGTCTCGGGCTGACGGCCGGGACGGGGCAGCGTCAGGGTTGTTGCTGCTGGGGTTAGCCCCGCAACCGGGCAGGCGGCGCTGCGGCGGCATCGACTCTGCCCAGCCCGGAATCTGGATTCAATAGCCTTGACCTGCGAAGACACCGTCCCCCGGGTGTTGAATGCGCGGCTCGGGTCCGGTAGGCCTCGTACTTTGGTTATGGGGGAAATCGCCGCCGATGTTTGCCTCGATCTCGAAATCATCGGGGGAGCCGAACGCCTGACGAGCGGACAGCAGAGCCTGACCGGGAGGGCACGGCGGGATCACCGCCCCCCGACGCGCGCGTCACGCGCGTGCTTTGGGCCGGGCGTGGGCGGGTGGCCGGGGGCGATGAAGAAGAGCTCCGGCTCGGCCGCGATGACCGGGTGGTGACCGACCGCCATCCGCTGGGCACCGGCCCAGCCACCGCCGGCCTCCCCCACACGAGACACCGACCCGTTGCCGACTCCCCGCGCGCAGCTCGCCGCCGGGCGCAAGCCGCGCCCGTCCGGATGCCGCACCCTCGGAGCCGGCCCCTCCCTCTCTGGGCAGTGACAGCCGCGGTAACACGGCGGGTGTGACAGCCGTCCGTCGGACCGCCCCGTCCCGAGGCGCATCACGGCCACAGCACGCGAAGGAGCGTTCGACTCCAGCAAGCGCTGCAGGGCCCGTGAGCCTCTAACAGACGCCCGCTCCGCCCTGAGATTGGACAGCTTCGGTCAGTTCCGCGTCGGGCTCCCCCGTTGACGGAGGGATGTCATACCTGAGCCTGTTGGCCTGACGGTCGGTGCGCGTGCCGGCCGGGGATCAAGGGCATGGCGGCGTAGCTCTGCGACTCGGCGTCAGGCGGGTGGGTGTTGTTCGGGCGGGGTGTTCGGACGGCTCCGGTCGCGTCGGTGAGTCCAGTAGGCCTGCCACCAGCTGAGGCGGTCTGCGGAATCCTGCGGGATGGTGCCGTGGATGACGGACTGCACCAGTACGGTGGCCAGGCCGGTCAGCGCCACGGCGAGGACCACGGCCCAGGGCGCGCCGGCGAAGGAGGCAGCGAGGCTACCGACGCTGCTGATGCCCGCGCCCGCCAGTGCAACCGTCTTGGAGGGGCGGGATTGGCTGTTGGGCTGCGGGAGGGGTGGGAAAACAGTCAAGGTGAGCTCCTGCGTCGCGTCGTTGGTTGGGCTTGCTTGAGCTCAACTGTCCCGGACACGGAGTTTATTGAGAACGGACGAAAAATATGTCCAGGGGGGAAATTTAATGGCTCGTCCAGGAAGACCACTCGGCCATCTCAGCAAAGACCTCACTTCCTCGGTAAGGGAGTGGACTCTGGCATTACGTAAGCACGTTGTAGGCCCGTTGCAGGACGAGGGGCCTCGCATGACCTGGGGGCAGATCGGCGCTCGCCTTGAGCAGATGTCTTCGGCGCCCGGGGCGCGTAAGGAGCTTGCAGCGTCGACCGGCGTGCAAGGAGGTAAAGATTTATTTACTACGCGCGGCGCGAACCTGGCGAACGTCTTCCGGGGTACGACGGTGCCCTCGCGAGATGTGCTGATCGACCTGCTTCAGCTTGTCCAGGAGGAACGCGGTCCGCTCAGCCGCGAAGTGGTACAGGAGCTGTGGAGGCTGTACCGGGCGGCACTTCGTGAGAAGTCGCCGGCCACGTACGCCCGCTATGTTTTCCAGGACGGTTACGTCGCCGCCATCCTCGTTGCGCAGTCTCTCCAACAGAAGGTGAATGATCTCCAGGAGAGACTGCAAGAAGAAGAGCTGGCGCAGCGTGCACAGCAGCGTGTGCAGCAGCAGTTGCGTCTGACTCATGCCGTGATGCGCCGGTCCCTAGCTGTGGCCGAGGAAGAGTCACAGCAGCGGGAAGGACTGCTCCAGCAGTCGGTGGCGCAGTTGTCCGTCACGGTCGCGGGGCTGGAGAGGGAGCTGGCTGAGACCCAGACGAAGCTGGAGGGCTTGCAGGAGCAGGTCGAGTGGCAGGCGAGTCTGCGCGAGCAGGCGGAGCGCGACGCGGTCGCGGACTCGGAGGCCTGGGCTGAGCGGGAAGCCGTCTTGCTGGAGAGGCTGACCCAGGCCTACGAGACGCTGGAAGCCGCTGTTGTCCAGGCACGGGACGTGGAAGCGGTGCTGCGGGCCCGGGAGTCGCAGTGGCAGCAGCAAGCACGGTCGGCGCAGGCAGAGGCGGGGGCCGCCCGCTCAGACGCGCAGACCGCGCAGCAGGAGGCAGCCTCGGCCCGGGCGGAGGCCACGTCTGTACGGGAAGCGGCTGCGGCCGTGCGGGAGCAGGCGGCACGGGCCATGCGCGAGCAGAGAGAGGAGTTCGAAGCCTTTACCGCGCGTGCCGAGGATCGCTACGAGCGTGCCGTGCAGCGGGCCGAGTCGCTGGAGGAGCAGCTCGTCGAGACGAAGAGCCGGCTGGCGCAGAGCAAGCAGGAAGCAGTGCGTGCCGATGCGATGCTCTCGAGGTTCTTGGACGAGCAGAGGCTCACCGAGGCCCTGAACGACATCCTCGACCAGGGAATGAACGAGTACGGGAAGATCGGCTCCCTGGAGGTGCCAGGGTTTGATGTAGAGCCTGCATCAAACCAAACGCCCAGTTCAGAGCAGCCGGTACTCGCGACCGCACCAGTCGCTGCGTTGGCCGACGAACCCGCTGTGGCCGCTCCCCTGCCTCGTCCCGGCCAGCCGGCCCTGCCATCGCAGCAGCGGCAGGAGGGACCTGACGAGCCTCCTCGATACGAGCCGGTCCCGCCGACGCAGCCGCCCGCTCCCAGCCGCCGTCTGACGGGTAAGCAGAAGCGGCAGGCCAAGGCCTGGGGTCTGCTGGACTACCGTCAGCGTCGGCGGTTACGGCGATATCGACAGCTGAGCGCCTACCGCCGCAGGACAGCTCCTGGCCCTGTGCGCACCGGCGTTGTACTGATCGGCTTGGCCGCGTGCGCTCTAGGCGTACTGCAGGTGATCGACGGCCGCAAAGCAGAATTCCCGGACCTCTACGAACCCGCGTGTACCGCTGTCTCAGCACAGAAGGCACAGATCGACTGCGTCAGCCAGGAAACCGGCCGGGTGGAGGACAAGCTCCCCAGTGACGGCAGCAGCACCCGACTGACGGTGGCCAGGAACAACGGGACAAGCAAGACACTGACAGTGGATGACGCCCTCTACTACGCCACACATCGAGGATCTGAAGCGAAACTCACCGTCTGGAACAACAGAATCATCAAGATCGAGGCAGCAGGGAAAAGCAGCCGCGTAACCTCAGGCTCCGCTTGGCCACTGCTGTGGGCGACGATCCTCCTCAGTCTAGGCAGCTTCGCCAGCGGACTGGCTCTAAAAAAAGAGAGAATCATATGGGGAGCGGCATGCATCGCGGCCATCTTCCTGATGTTCTGCACGGGTATTGCTGCCGGCGCCGTGATCGCACTACCCGGCTGGTGGGCCGTATTCTTCGCCCTGCCTGTATGGATCTTCATCGCCTACCTCACTATATTCGAGATTTAAAAGGCACGGGGGAACAGGGAGGGTTTATTACCGAAACCCCTCCGCAAGGGCCACAAGGCGTCTCCTTTCAAACCCGCCAACCTGTGAAAACACCTGGCCGCCAAGCGGAGGCGGGGCACTCCGGTAGCCGTCCTACCGGTAACGCCCCGCAGCAAGATCGGCTCCGAGGGTGTTACCAGCAACTGGTTTTATATCCCCTGAGGCCCTTGCGTCTCAGGAGACGGCTTTGAGGAAAAGTACAGAGCGGTCGTCACTCTTCTTGGTGATCTTTTCCAGGAGTCGGGCGTGTTCCTTCACCCAGTCGCTTTGATCGCGGCTGTCGGCAGTAACGCTGGCTCCGGCCGCGTTCCATGAGGCGAGTTCTTCGGGTGCGTGGACGTAGCAGGCATGCAGGAAGGCGAGGGCCTGCTCCGGAGTGACGGGCAGCATCCTGTCCATGATGATCCGGTAGGCGGTGGTCTTGGGCAGCATGCCCGGACCACTCGCCTGCGACATCTCTCCGTAGGAGGGGTAGCCGGCCCAGACGTGCTGGCCCGTAGGGCTCGGGCAAGTCTGCCCGGGGTGTTGATGAGTTGCGGACCACGGGGGCCCCGCCAGCGGGGGCCGAAGGCACCAGTGGAGGCCTGTGACAAGCATCGGCAGACCCCCACCGGCGTGATGGCCTGGGTCAGGGCTTGCCGTACTGGACGATCGTCACGATCTGCATGATGGTCACGATGAGCGTGGCCAGGGCGACCAGGTTGTGGATGTTCAGCTCGCCCCGGAGGCGGCGCAGGGACTGCATGGCCCGGGACAGCGGCGGCTCCTCCTCAGGGGGGTCGTAGACCCGGGCCTGGGAGATCTTCAGCCGGGTCGCGGTGTGGTGCCATTCATGGATCTGCCCCTGGGCGACTTCGCAGGCCACCAGGAAAGCGTGCAGCGGCTCGGTGTCCGGGATGCCGTCGCCGTCGAGCATGGCGTGGATATCGCTCTTGCGCAGGATCCTGCCCTTGCTGCGGGCGCGCTCCTTCAGTTCGTCGGACTTGAGGCTGCCCTTGAGTTCATTGAGCAGCTGACGGAAGTCGTCCGCGGTGGTGCACAGCGCGAGCGCGGTGCGGGTGGCGTCGACGTCGGAGGTGCGGAAGGGGACCAGTTGCTGCTGCCGGGCGACCTCCTCGCGGACCAGGTCGGCAACGGACACCCGGCGGCGGGTGTTCGGCCGGCGGGAGGCGTTCGGCTCGGTGGCGTCCGAGTCTGCCGAGGCGGCCGAGCGGGCTTCCTCAGCGTCTCGGGCGGCCTCCCAGAGCTGCCTCCAGTCGTTCTCCTTCGCGTCGAGGTCGCAGCTGCTGACGTAGGCCCAGGTGACCTCCCAGGTGGGCATCCGTTTTCCGGACGCCGCCAGGGACAGGGAGGCGGTGGAGAAGTGGGCCCGGGCCGCGAGGTCCTTGTAGGACAGCTTCTCCGGATTTGCCGCCTTGGTCTCGCGCATCGCGTTGACCAGCCGCTTGAGCTCCGGCGAGGCGTCCGGGTGGATGGGGCTCTCCAGGCGTGGCATCAGATGCAGCCCTCCGTCCGGACCTCGGTGCGCCCGGTCGCCGGCCCGTTGGAGGGCCAGAACGCGGCGGCCGTGGCCGCGACGTTCATCCCGAAGGAGACGGAGTCGGTCAGGTCCATGCCCAGGAAGGACACGGCCGTGCCCGCCGCGGCACCGACGGCACCGCACAGTCCGGCGCGTACGGGCGCGGTGCCGCGGCGTACGGCGTCGGTGGTGCGGTGGCCGGCCCGGCGCAGGGTCTGGCGCAGGTCCAGCTTGCGCAGCCGGGCGGGGAAGGGGAGGCAGACGCTGCCTCGGGGCGGTTTGTGCAGTTCCATCGCGCGTCGCTTTCTTCGACGCAGGGCCCTCTGCCTTGACGACACAGAAAGGACTGCGACCCACGACAGGGGGCCCTGCTGACCTCGTACCGCCAGGAGCGCCAACTCCCGTCGCGGCGGTACCGCTTGCGGCATCCATGTTGCCGGACGCCCACGCATCGGTACAGAGCGTGATGTTGAAAGCCAACCCGGGCCCCGGATGCCGAAGTTAATAAACGGCTATCAATCCCCCGCAGGGGCTGTGACCTGCGCATTTCCCCTCACGCAGGTATGGCTAACTCGACATACCGGCGCCTAGAATGGCTTAAGGCCCCGTGGTTGGTAATCATGGGGGCATGCAGTCATCGCAACTGCGATCCACGGCGCTGTCCCGACCTCGGACAACGCTTGCACGGAGGTCACCTGCGCCAACAGGCCCTCCAGGGAGGCTCGTCCTCTCGCCGGTACGCCCAAAGCGTGGGTCACCACAACGGTGGGCGTACCGGCGAGGGGACGAGCCGCTTCCGTATCAGGCCGCGGCGCTCCTCCCCTGAAAGCCGCCACAAGGTACGGCACGGATCCGGCCGGAGCCGACGCGCCGTGAGCCGCAGGGTCGCGTCGACTGCGCCTTGGCAGACCTCATCTCATCCACGGCAGGCCAGCACGGGCGGCCCGCACGCGGGTCGGTCTGTTAGGTGCCATGCGGCAGGGGAGGATACGGGGCCATGAGCACCAGCCGTCCCCTGCTGACCCAGCGCGAGGCCGCCGCCTGCGGTGTGAGCCGTACGAAGATCCGCCGCCGCCGTGAAGCCGGCGAACTCCCCGGATCCGTACTGGACGAGGAACGCGGCTGGCTGATCCCCGTGGAGGACCTGCTCGCCGCCGGCTTCCGTCTCAACGCGCCGGCGCCTCCAGACGACCAGGCCACCCCCGACACTGAGGAGGCAGCCACAGACGGGAAAGGTCAGGCCGGGACGACCGAGCTGCAGGCCGAGCTGGAACGGCTGCGGCATGAGCACGAACTCCAGCTCGCCGAGGAGCGCAACGCCCGCGCACTCGCCGAAGCCGAGGCCCGGCACCTGCGCGAACGCCTCGCCGAGCGCGCCGCCCACATCGCCGACCTCCAGCAGGCGCTGAAGGCGCTCACCGCGGCGCCGGAGCGGGCGGCCATCCCTCAGCCCTCACCCCCCGCCACTCCCGCCCCCGCACCCGTCACGGCTGTGCCCGAGCCACCAGCCAACGCGCACCCGGAGCCCGAGCGGCGCCGGTGGTGGTCCCGCCGTAGCTGACCGACTCTGGTTGGCTCGGGGCAGAGCCCGCCCGCCGACGCTGTATCGCGACATGACGCCCGACCAGGCTCGCCCTGAACCAGGGAGGTCAGGGGCGTGCAGGAGGGCGGGAGACGGCCGCACAGCGGCTCTCTGACCGCAGTTGAGACGGCGATGCGGTGGTCCCGACGCAACGATGTGCACGCGGACGGATTCAGCGAGCAGGATCGTCGGCGGCGCGGCCACCGGCTCCGAGGGATCGACGCGGGGCGGGAGTCGTCACGGGGTGCCTGCCGAGGACTCCCCGGGCGCGCAGCTCGGCGAGGTCGGGCAGGCGGACACCGGGCAGGGAGTCGAGCAGGTCGGCCTGGGCCGCGCGGATACCGTGCGCGAGCTGGGGGCCAGCGCCGAGTGCGCGGCGAGCAGTCACGCCGATCATCGTATGGGCGGCCGATGACGGCGAGGAGCAGAAGACGCGAGCGGGGCGGCACCCTGATGGGGTAAGGGCCTCCTGGTAGGCCGGCGTCAGCCCGCCGCACACCAGCAGCCCGTCGAGCC
>NZ_JBEYXJ010000196.1:0-7379 GCF_040645015.1 Streptomyces sp. NPDC046881
TGAGGGCCGCCGCGCCGGCGCGGCGGCGGCGTGTCCCACCCGCGCCGCCCGCCCGGCCGCGCCGCCGGCCGGCGCGCCGCCCCGCCCCCCCCCCCGGCGCCGCTTCCGGCTGAGCCTGTCTGCCCCACGGCGACGGACGAGTGATGGACCTCGGCGGTGGGTGAGGCCTCGGCGGCGTCGAGGACGAGTTCGTTGTACTCGCTGGCCAGCTCGCGGTACTCGGTTTGCAGCGCGTGATGGGCGAGGCGCTGGTCGGCGAGCTCGTCGAGCATCATGTCCATGCGCGAGTAGGCGCTGGCGACGCGCAGTTCGCTGATGAAGAAGGCCCGCTGAAGCGATTCCTCCCGCCGGGCGAGGTCTGCTTCCCGACGGTCCAGCTCCCGTTCGCGTTCCGCGTGCTGTCTCGCCAGCTTGGTGAAGAGGTCCCGGATGCGCTGTTCCTGCTGGGTGACGTAGTGGCGCACTACGCGGAGGGCGGCGGCGGTCAGGCACACGATCGGAAGCGCGAGGCCCGGCGCGACGGACAGGCCTCCCTCTCCGGCCGCGAGCACGGCGCCGCCGGTCACGGTTCCGACGCCGACGACGGCCACGGTGGTCTCTCGACTGGAAGAGCGCTGCATGTTCCCCCGTCCTACCTGGCGACGGCTGCGCCCCCGGCCTGGCCGTCATCGTGCTGGTCTGACTCGCGCTGTAGCCGCTGCGCCTCGACGATGCTGCTGATAAGCATCTTGCGGACAAAGGGATGGGTGATTCCCAGTACGTCCGCGACCTCCTCTGGGGGAGGTGGATTGGCGACTGACAGTACAGGCTGATTTGCGACTTTGGCGCGATCTGATCTCTTTGGATAGCCCGCCGTGTCGAGCAGCAGGTCCTCGTCGACCTTGAGTGCGGCTGCGAGCCCGTAGAGGTTCTCGATGCGTGGCAACGTCTCGCCGCGCAGGAGTCGGCCGATGGACCAGACGCTCATGCCTGAGTCTTCGGCGAGCCTCGCCCTGCCCTTGCTCCAGGGTGTGAGGTCGTAGCCGGCCTTAGCGGCCAGCCTCTCGACGAGCGCACCGAGGGCCGCAGCCTCAGTCCGTTCAGGTGATCCCTTGCTCCGCATATAGGCGAGGCTACTGGTCGCGCAAGCCTCTCGGGAGGGGTGTGCACGCGTGCACAAGTTGCAGGTGATCGCCCTTGCGGGGCATATGCGCTGGTCTGGTACTTGAGTCACTACGGCGTGCGCTCGAAAAATCACACTAATGACCATCGACGTGTCGGGGTTGTGTGCACGCGTGCACATGATCTAGCTTGTGCAGGCGTGCACAGTTCGTGTGCACGACTGCACAAGAGGGGAGGAGCCGTGCTGCTCCGCTTGGACACCGATCTCCTCAGGAAGAGGGCCGCCGCCCAGGGCGACGAGACCCACGAGGAAATCGCCCGACGAGCCGGGATCGACAGAAGCGCGGTGACCCGCGTGTTCGCCGGAACCGTTCCGACGCTCGCGAACACCACCGCGCTCGCCTGGGCCTACGAGATCTCGCTCGACGATCTCGTGCCCAAGGTCGAGACCAAGGTCGAGGTACCGGCGTGAAGACCGCCGTCCGCCGACCGGCCCGACCGCACTGCACGTGCGTCGAAGTCCGGAACTACGACTACGACAAGGCCGCCGAGAAGCTCAGCTGCAAGAAGCGATTCCTCCAGGACCGCATCAGCCGGCTGCCTCACCAACGCCTCGGCGAAAGCGTCGCGTTCTGCGACTGCGACCTGCGGATCATCCAGCGGATGTTCGCGGTCATCCCGGACGAGATCTGGGAGGGGCTGCTGAACCAGCAGCCGACCGAGACGCCGCGGGAGCCCGCGAGGCCCGCACTGCACGCCATCAAGCCCGCCGGGGCACGTCGCCCCAGCGCCGCCGCCGTCAACTGACGGCAGCGGGGCCGCCAAGACCCTGTCCCGGTCCGGACGACCCCGCCCACCAGGAGAAACCTCAACAACTCTGCGAATTGAGGACCCCTTTGATGGAGAACCTTAGCGGGAACGCGGCAGTGGCTGCCGCGCTCGCTCACCTCCTCAGCGACCACCCCGAGCTCAGTTCGATGGTCTGGCCGGTCGGCGAGACGACCGGCGTCCTGGCCGGACACCAGATCGCCGAGACCGGCCGGGGCGAGATCATCGACACCTGCGCCGAGATCATGGGCGGCACCGTCGCCCGCAGCATGCAGCTCCGCGGCGCCGGTGACGGCCAGGGCCTGGCCCAGCTCGTCACCACCTTCGACGGCGTGCCCGTCGAGGTCTGGGCGAGCTACCCGCTGGAAGGCGGCCAGCCGCTCACCGGCGACGAGCTGCGCGAAATCCTCGGCCTCAACGCCCCCGACGGGGGTGAGGACCAGTGAGCTGGAACGAGATCGCCTCGGCCGTCGTCCTCGTGCTGCTTGCCGGATGCGTGCTGCTGCTGCCCCTGTCGGTCATCGCACGGGCCCGGCTGGAGAACCACCCGTCGCGCCGCCCCATGTCCATCTCGGAGCAGGCCCAGCTCTGGAGCGGGGGTGCCGAGTGAAGCACAACCCGCGCCGCTGCCACCTGTGCGGCTCCATCGGCCACGGCTTCATCCGCGTCCGGGTCCGCAACGCCCTGACCCGGCAGACCCGCAGCAACGGCGAGAACGGAGGCGGCAAGTGAGCACCCAGATGCACCCGACCGCCGCCGACCACTTCGCGGCTGCCTACCGGTGCCTGGAGGAGCCCGGCACCGAACTCATCGTCAACGTCTACCTCAACCGGCAGGGCGCCGAGGCCGTCGCACGTGGCATCAACACCGGCAAGTACCCCGCGTACCAGCCGGCCGGTTCCTTCCAGGCGTCCGCGCATGCGCACGAGCAGGGCTGGGCGGTCTGGGCCCGCTACGTCGAGGGGCTCGACCTGGAGCCGCTCGCGCTGACCCGCATCGTCCGCGTGCCCGACCACGGCTGTCAGGCCGGTTACGAGGGCGTACGGATCGTAGAGGTGGAGATCTCCGCCCGGTGCCAGACCTGCGGCGGCCCCCGCGGCGAGGTCCGGCCCGACCCGTTCGTCCGCGACGGCGCACGGCTCGTCCGCGACGCCTGGGACAACCCGTGCGGCCACAAGGACGACTACCGGTCCGTGCTGCGCGAGGCCCGTCGTGGCACGCAGGCCCACCGCCACGGTGAGCCGCGCGGCGGGGAGATCGAGCCTGTCGACGGCGGCAAGTACGCCAAGGCCGTGCGGCTGCTCGCCGGATGGCTGGGCGAGAACCCGTGGCTGAGCGCACAGAAGGCGATCCCGCTCCTCAAGCGCTGCCGCGAGTTCGAGGCCGCGCGGATGGTCCGCGAGTTCGCGATGACCAGCCTCAGCGGCCCCAACACGTCGGCGAAGTCGGCCGCGCTGTTCCTGGTCCACCTGGACACGGAAGCGCTCGACGCCGACGCCAGCACGACCACGGGGGACGAGAAGTGACGACTGCACCTGACCTGCTGTTCGACCTGGACGACCTTGCCCCGGTCGGTCTGCCGTACGCGCCGACCGCGCGGCTGATCCTCCCGGCCGGCGACCTCGACGACCCGGAGTACCGCGCCCGCTGGGAAGCGGTGCGGCACGGCGGCATCGGCGGCAGCGACATCGCCGCGATCTGCGGCCTGAACAAGCGGCGCGGCCCGCGCCGCGTGTACGAGGAGCGGCACGGCTTCCGCAAGCCCGACAACCGGTTCATGCGGTTCGGGCGCCGGATGGAGCCGATCGTCGCGGCCGAGTTCGAGGACGAGACCGGCCTCAAGACGGCGATGCCGCCGGGGACGCTCGCGCACATCGAGCACGACTGGGCCCGCTCGAACGTCGACCGGTTCGTGCTGGACTCCTTCGGCCGGGTCATCGCCCCGCTGGAGTGCAAGACGCACAGCGAGTTCGTCGCCCGCCAGTGGGAGGACGAGGAGAACCCGCCCGAGGCGGCTGCTCTGCAGGCGCACTGGAACACCCTCGTCGGCGGCTGGGACCACTCCTATGTGGCCGCCGTGGTCGGCGGCAACCGGCTGCTGGTGTGGCGGCAGGACCGCGACCAGGAGCTGCTGGACCACCTGCTCCAGTTCTGCGGCGCCTGGTTCCAGCGGCACATCGTGGACGGCTTCCCGCCGCCCATCGACGGCTCGGAGGACACCGCCGAGCTGCTCGCCCACCTGTGGGAGGTCAAGCCCGAGTCGGTCGAGGAGATCGACATCGAGACGGCCGACCGGCTGCTGACCGAGCACGAGCGGCTCGAAGCGAAGGTAAAGGCCGCCAAGGAGGAACTCCGCAAGGTCGAGAACGAGATGCGGGACATCGCCGGGCCGAGCGAGATCGTCAAGGACCCCACCGGCCGGATCGTCTGGACGCACAAGCAGAACTCGACGTTCGCGCCCAAGCGGTTCAGCGAGGCCGAGCCCGAGATGGCGGCCCGCTACACGGTCATGAAGCCCGGCCTGGACACCAAGGCCCTCAAGGCCGATCACGGCGACCTGTACCGCAAGTACCAGGCCCGTCAGCTCCGTCCGGGCAAGCCCGCCAAGCAGGCCACCGCGAAGAAGAAGGGGGCCTGACATGGGGCTCAGCTTGAAGGAAAAGGTCATGATCGCGACCGGCGCGACCCCCAACCCGGCCACGCAGCCGGCCGGTGTGCCTGAGACGGTCGCCGAACTCAAGGGCCACGAGCAGGTCAACCCGCCCATGAACAGGCCGGTCATGGAGTGGCTGGAGCGGTACAACGCCGAGTTCGATGACGCGCTCCCGGCGCACATCGACCGGTCGACGTTCTTCGCGGCCGTGCGGTCGCTGCTGCCGACCCTGGCGAAGTGCACGCCGGCGAGCACGCTGGATGCCCTGCTGGCCTGCGCCCGCTTCGGGCTCGTCCCGGACGGGCGGCACGCGGTCATCGTCCGCGAGGGCAAGCTGGCCCGCTTCATCCCAATGGCAGATGGCTACGTGGACCTGATGTGCCGGGGCGAGGTGCAGTCGGTCGTCGTCGGAGTGGTCCACGAGAACGACCGCTTCGAGTGGGTGCCGACCGCGCGGCTCGGCGAGGACCTGGTCCACGTCCCGGCACGCGGCATGAAGTCCGAGCGGGGCGAGGCCACCCACGTCTACGCCTTCGCCTGGTTCCGCAACGGCAACCGCTCCGGGGCCGTCGTCCTCGACCGTGAGGAAGCCGAGGAGATCCGGAACGAGCACAGCCGCGCCTACCAGGAGGCCGTGGCCGAAGGCCGCGAAGACTCCTACTGGCACCGGTTCTTCCTCCAGATGTGGAAGAAGTCGGCCGTCCGTCGCCTGCCCAAGTACGTGCGCATGTCGGCGGAGTTGCTCACGGCCCTGATGCAGGCCGACGACGCCGGCGAGGCCGGGGAGGCGCAGAGCTTCCACGCGCCGGACCCGGAGACGGCCCGCCTCCTCGCGGAGGCCGAGGCCGCCTCGCGGGCCGCTGAGGCGTCCCAGGACGCCCCGGCCCCCACCACCACCCGCCGGCTGCCCGTGAAGCGGTCGCAGCCCCGTCGGAAGCCCTCGCGCAGGGCTCGCCGAGGAAGGACCCGTGCCGCATGAACGCTCCTTTGCCCTGGACCCGTAAGCCCCTGGTCGGGTTCGACCTGGAGACGTCGGGCCTGGACGTCGACGAGGACCGGATTGTCACCGGCAGCGTCGTCCGCTGGGGCGGCGGCCTGCCGACCGAGGCCCGCACGTGGCGCTCGGACCTCGGTGGCGCGGAGATCTCCGCCGACGCCACCGCGATCCACGGCATCACCACCGAGCAGGCCCGCGCCCTGGGCGACCCGGCCGACTTGGTGGTGGCCGCCATCGCCGGGCTCCTGGCCTGGTACGCGTCGCAGTCCCTGCCGATCGTCGTGATGAACGCCCCGTTCGACCTGACGATGCTGGAACGGGAGTGCGCCCGCTACGGCGTGAAGTCGGTGTGGGACTCCACCCCGGTGGTGCTGGACCCGTGGGTGCTGGACAAGCACCTGGACCGCTACCGCAAGGGCAAGCGGCGGCTCGTGGACCTGTGCCACCACTACCGCGTGCGCATGGAGGGCGGCGCCCACGTCGCGGAGGTCGACGCCAAGGCCGCGTGCGGCGTCGTGTGGAAGATCGGCAACCGGTACCCGTGGATCGGCCGCCAGGACGTGGGTGAGCTGCACGAGATGCAGGTCCGTTGGGCGCGCGAGCTGCGCGACGAGTGGATGGCCTGGCAGGTGGAGCGGTTCGGGTCCTGCGACGAGGCGCCCTACGAGTGGCCGTTCATCCCGGCGCCTACGGGGGCCGGGACGTGACGGAGACGGTTCTCCACGTCGGTACCGCAGCCTGCTGGGCGGGCTGCGGTGCCCTCGCCCTGGCCGCACGGCGGTGCGGCCGTCGCGCGGCGGCCCTGACGGCTGCTGAGCCCGCCCATGGCGACGTCAGCGACGTCGAGGCGGCCCCGTTCCCCGGCGGAGCCGGCGGACTCGAGGTCGTCAGTTCTCACCAGCACACCACCCAGGGGGAAGCATGAGCATGTACGACGACGGCCCCACGGATGAGTCGTTCGGCCCGGTCTACGTCCGGCCGGCGAACCCGGACTGCCCCAACTGCGACTGCTGCACGGCCGTGCTGTGCGCCAAGGGCGCGGCGAGCGTGAGCGAGTGTGCCGGTCACGTCGATGACGCCGAGGTGATCGAGCGGGTGACCAACTGCCCGTGCTCGGCGGAGTCCACCAGGGGCACCCTGTCCTGGCGGGCCGGGATGGTCCGCGCGACCACGTTCGCCACGGAGAAGCCGCTGCGGCCCGAGCTGGAGCAGCTGCTGCGTGCCGTCGCCGACGGCCGCGTGCCCGGGTACGTGGAGTTGCTGCCGAAGCTGACGGTGCGCCGGTACGTGCGGTGGGCGCTCGGCATGCAGCCGACGCTGACCGACTTCGGGCGGGCCTACCTGGACGCCCGGCAGGGACCGCGGGTCGAGTCCCCCGTCGCTGTGCAGTCGGTCGACGAGGCCACCCGCACCGTGCAGGCCCTCATCCCCAAGTACAGCGCCGAGCAGCCGGTGACCGTGCCCATGGATCTGCTGGCCAACTCGCGGACGCAGGTGGGCCCGGCCGGGCTCACCGAGGCGACGCTGTACGCGGAGGTCAACCCGGGCGCCTGCCAGGCCGACGACGTGGTGCTGACGAAGGTCCGTAACGCGGCGGTGGTGCTGCCCGCCCAGCCGGACAGTCCGGACGGTGCCCGGTGACGGGCCTGTCCGACCGCGAGCGGGGCGAGCAGCTCATGCAGCTGCTCGCCCCCGGGGCGGAAGAGTCGTGGGGCACGATCCTGCTGGGAGAGCCGCACAGTAAGGCCCGGCCGAGGTTCGACAAGGACGGCCACGCCTACAAGGACCCGGCCGACGCGG
>NZ_JBEYXJ010000197.1:0-7093 GCF_040645015.1 Streptomyces sp. NPDC046881
TCGTACCACGAGCCGTACAGGGCCCGTTCCCGCTCCACCAGCAGCGGCATCGGATCCGAGGCGGTCACCAGCTCCCGCAGCGGATGACGGGCCAGGACCGCCTCCACGTCCGGGGCCAGGGCCGCCGCGAGCCGCCAGGCGGCCGGGCGCCTCTCGTCCCGCAGGGCCGCCACCGCGTCCAGGACGGGCGCGCGCTGCTCCTCCGGGACCCCGGCGGCGGCCCGCTCGTACAACTGAGCGCCCTCCGCCAGCACCAGCTCCGTGTCGATACCGGCCGGGATCTTGATCTCGGCGTGGTGCCGCCAGGTGCCGACCGGGTCCGACCACGCCTCCACCGTGTAGGTCCAGCGGCCGGGCTCGCCCGCGGTGACCGTGGCGCCCCAGCGGTCGGTGCCGGGGGCCAGCTCCCGCATCGGCGTCCAGGGGCCGGCCCGGCCCGCCGGGTCCCGCAGCACCACGTTCGCCGCGACGGCGTCGTGGCCCTCCCGGAACACGGTGGCCGACACCTCGAACGACTCCCCGGTCACCGCCTTCGCGGGCCTGCGCCCGTGCTGGACCACGGGACGTACGTCCAGGACGGGGATGCGGCCCAGGGTGGTGGCCGGGTCCGGGGAGGACCGCTCCCCGTCCGCGGACGGGCCGGCGGCGCCGGCCGGCGCCACTCCTTTCCTTCCCGTCGTCCTCTTTCCTGCTGCCTGGGTCCTGCTGTTGGTCGGGGGTGCTGACGAATGCTGCGTAGCGGGCATGACCGCTCCTGTCCGCTTCAACGTGGGCGTGGCGGATGGACATGGGGAGGTGGGTCCTGCGGAAGTGCTGTGGTGCGCCTGTGGGGTGTGTACCGGAGGAGCCTTCCCCACCCGTTCGGGTGGGCAATCCGGCACTTTGTTAACTACTCACGCGTACGTCTACGCACAAGACCGGCCCCTTTTCTGCGGGTGCCCCCTGACCGGGTCTTGACGCACCGACAGCTCCGACACCCCCGGCCGGTACGTCCCCACCGACCGCGCGGTAACCACTACCGTCGAAGACGACGACGAGACGCACAGCGCCGTGCGTCTCACCCCGCGACGCGTCCCGAGGTGGAATGTGAAGGCGATCCGTCGGTTCACCGTCCGTCCCGTACTCCCCGAACCCCTCCGGCCGCTGAGCGACCTGGCGCGCAATCTGCGCTGGTCCTGGCATGCGGAAACGCGCGACCTGTTCCAGTCCGTCTGGCCGGAGGGCTGGGCCGGCAGCGGTGGGGACCCGGTCCGGCTGCTCGGCGCCGTGCGGCCGGCGCGGCTGACCGAACTGGCCGGGGACCGGCGCTTCCTGCGCCGGCTCACCGCGGCCGCCGACGACCTCGACGACTATCTGACCGGTGACCGCTGGTACCAGCAACAGGCCGACGGCCTGCCCGGCGCCGTGGCCTACTTCTCGCCCGAGTTCGGCATCACGGCCGCGCTCCCGCAGTACTCCGGCGGCCTCGGCATCCTCGCCGGCGACCACCTGAAGGCGGCCAGCGACCTCGGGGTGCCGCTGATCGGGGTCGGGCTGCTGTACCGGCACGGGTACTTCCGGCAGACCCTGTCCCGGGACGGCTGGCAGCAGGAGCACTATCCGGTGCTCGACCCCAACGAACTGCCCCTCACCCAGCTGAAGGAGGTCGACGGCACCCCGGCGCAGGTCTCCCTCGCGCTGCCCGGCGGCAAGGAGCTGCGCGCCCGGATCTGGCTGGCGCAGGTGGGCCG
The DNA here is from genome assembly GCF_040645015.1 of Streptomyces sp. NPDC046881. Taxonomy (NCBI): domain Bacteria; kingdom Bacillati; phylum Actinomycetota; class Actinomycetes; order Kitasatosporales; family Streptomycetaceae; genus Streptomyces; species Streptomyces sp. NPDC046881. The sequence goes on from NZ_JBEYXJ010000197.1 coordinate 1,731, forward strand.
GGTGCCGCTGCTGCTGCTCGACTCGGACGTGGAGGAGAACGAGCTCGGCGAACGCGGGGTGACCGACCGGCTCTACGGCGGCGGCAGCGAGCACCGGCTGCTCCAGGAGATGCTGCTCGGCATAGGAGGTGTGCGGGCCGTACGGACGTACTGCCGGCTCACCGGGCACGCCGAGCCGGAGGTGTTCCACACCAACGAGGGCCACGCGGGCTTCCTCGGCCTGGAGCGGATCGCCGAACTGTGCGCCGACGGACTGGACTTCGACTCGGCGCTGGAAGCGGTGCGGGGCGGGACCGTGTTCACCACGCACACCCCCGTGCCGGCCGGCATCGACCGCTTCGACCGGGAGCTGGTCGGCCGGCACTTCGGCCCCGACGCCGAACTCCCCGGGATCGACGTGCAGCGGATCCTGGCGCTGGGCATGGAGACCTACCCGGGCGGCGAGCCGAACCTGTTCAACATGGCCGTGATGGGGCTGCGGCTGGCCCAGCGGGCCAACGGGGTGTCGCTGCTGCACGGGCAGGTCAGCCGGAGCATGTTCGCGGGACTGTGGCCGGGATTCGACCCCGAGGAGGTGCCGATCACCTCCGTGACCAACGGGGTGCACGCGCCGACCTGGGTGGCGCCGGAGGTGCTGCGGCTCGGGGCCCGGCAGGTCGGCGCCCAGCGGACCGAGGACGCGCTGAGCGTCGGCGGCTCCGAACGCTGGGACTCGGTCGCGGACATCCCGGACCAGGAGGTCTGGGAGCTGCGCCGGACCCTGCGCGAACAGCTGGTGCTGGAGGTGCGGGAGCGGCTGCGGGTGTCGTGGCGGCAACGCGGTGCCGGTGACGCGGAGTTGGGCTGGATCGACGGGGTGCTGGATCCGGACGTCCTGACGATCGGCTTCGCGCGCCGGGTGCCGTCGTACAAGCGCCTGACGCTGATGCTGCGCGACCGGGACCGCCTGATGGAGCTGCTGCTGCATCCCGAGCACCCGGTCCAGCTCGTGGTCGCGGGCAAGGCGCACCCGGCGGACGACGGCGGCAAGCGCCTGGTGCAGGAGCTGGTCCGCTTCGCCGACGACCCGCGGGTCCGCCACCGCATCGTCTTCCTGCCCGACTACGGCATGGCGATGGCGCAGAAGCTCTACCCCGGCTGCGACGTCTGGCTGAACAACCCGCTGCGGCCGCTGGAGGCCTGTGGCACCTCGGGCATGAAGGCGGCCCTGAACGGCTGCCTGAACCTGTCCGTGCTGGACGGCTGGTGGGACGAGTGGTTCCAGCCGGACTTCGGCTGGGCCATCCCGACCGCGGACGGCGCGGGCACGGATCCCGACCGCCGGGACGACATCGAGGCGGCGGCCCTGTACGACCTGCTCGAACAGCGGGTCGCACCGCGCTTCTACGAGCAGGGGCGCGCCGGCCTGCCCGACCGCTGGATCGAGATGGTCCGCCAGACCCTCTCGCTGCTGGGCCCGAAGGTGCTGGCCGGCCGCATGGTCCGCGAGTACGTCGACCGGCTCTACGTCCCCGCCGCACAGGCGCACCGCGCACTGACCCCGGACACGGCCAGCGAGCTGGCCGCGTGGAAGGCCCGGGTGCGGGCGGCCTGGTCCGGGGTGAGCGTGGACCACGTGGAGACGACGGCGACGAGCGCGACGGCGGAGCTGGGCACGACGGTCGGTCTGCGCGTCCGGGTGGCCCTCGGCTCGCTGACCCCGGACGACGTGGAGGTCCAGGCGGTGTCCGGCCGGGTGGACGCGGAGGACCGCATCACGGATGCCACGGTGGTCCCCCTCAAGCCGACCGGCGCCCCCGACCTGGAGGGCCGCCTGCTCTACGAGGGCCCCCTCTCCCTCGACCGCACCGGCCCCTACGGCTACACGGTCCGCATCCTCCCCACCCACCCCCTCCTCGCCTCATCCGCCGAACTCGGCCTCCTGGCAGTGCCGTCGGAGGAGGTGGGGGAGGCAGCGGGCATGGTGCTCCGCTGAGCCTGACCGGCGGTGCCGGCTAGCGCGCGTCGAAGGGATCGATTGCGAGTGATTCCTGGACGCTGAGCAGCCGGCATTCGCCGGTCACGCTGTGCCCTTCTGTGCCTTGTACTCCTTATCCGGGAACAGGGCCGTCTCGTTGTCCCAGTCGGCGGTCAGCTGCCGGAGGTATTCCGCTGCGATCCGCTCTGCCTGCTCGATCGTGTACATCAGTGCTTTTGCCGCTCCCGCGCGTTGAACGGGTCGATTGCAAACGATTCCTGAACGCCGAGTATCTTGCACTCGCCGGTCGCGCTGTGCACAGAAATGTGACAGGGGCCGTAGAGGTAGTACTTCTGATCCCTCGTGGCGACGTACTCCGCGGACTGGAAGGTGAAATAGAAGAATTCGCCCTTCTGTGTCCTGTATTTCTCGCCCGGGAACAAGGCGACCCCGTAGTCCCAGTCGGCGGACATCCGCCGAAGAAACTCGCTCGCCAACTGTTCCGCCTGTTCGATTGTGTACATCAGTTGTTCCTCATCGACGTGGATCATTCCGCCTTGAAGGGTTCCAAGGCCAGAACCTCATGGATGTCGAGGAATCGGCACTCGCCGGTCTCGCTGTGCACCGAAATGCAGTTGGGTCCGTAGTTGAAGTACTTCTCGTCCCGGGTTTCGATATACTTCACGGACTGGAAACCGAAATAGAAAAAGTCCCCCTTTTTCCTTGCGAATTCTCCGTTGCCGAAAAGTGCGACCTGGTCGCTCCACTCGCCGAACTTCTGACGCAGAGCCTCCGCCGCAATCCGCTCCGCCTGCTCCATCGTGTACATCAGTTGGTCCTCATCAAAACAACCGTGACCTCGGCGTGTGCGCCGCCGGTCCGGTGTGGTCCCCGTGTTCCTCCATGGCGGGATGATCACATCGATACATCCCGGCTTACAAAGTGGGGGGTGGGGCTTCTCGGGTCATGACTCGGACAGGCCCGCGCACAGTCGCTTCAGTACCGTCCCGCACCTGCGGGCGTACGCGTGTTGCAGGCCGCGGGTGGCCGGGCCGCCCGCGCGGGCGTACCACGCGGCGCCCTTGCTGAAGGCGGCCACGGTGAGCCAGACCGTGCCGTCGCCGGTGCGGTCGACGACGAAGGCCTCCTCGCCGCATTCGGGGTGGCCCTGGAGGGTGCCGTAGGCCCAGCCGGCGCGGCGGGGTTCCTCGGTCGTCCATATGATGCGGCAGGGGGCCCTTATGACGCCGGCCAGGGTGACGGTGACGTCGACGCCGGGGGCCGCGCGGTCGGCGGTGGCGTCGATGCCGACGCCCAGCGCGCGGTGCATCTCCCAGGTCAGGACCGCTTCGGCGGCTCGCCGGAAGACCTCGTGGCCCTCGCCGAGGCGGGTGCGGACGAGCATGGGGTGGAAGCCGGGCGGGCAGGACGTGAGATCGTCGCGGGTCGCGCCGACCGGCTCGTAGGTGAAGGGCGCCGAAGACATGGGTCACAAGGGTAGGGCGGCACCCGGAAGGTCTTCCTCCCGGGTGCCGCCCTGTGCCAAGTCGCCGGTGACTAGGCGACGTTGACCGCGGACCAGGCCGCGGCGACCGCCTTGTACTCGGTGCTGGTCGAGCCGTACAGCGCCGACGCCGCGTTCAGGGTCGCCGTGCGGGCGGCCTTGTAGTTGGTCGTCGAGGTCATGTACGTGGTCAGGGCCTTGTACCAGATCTGCAGCGCCTTGGCGCGGCCGATGCCGGTGACCGTGGAGCCGTTGGACGTCGGCGAGTTGTAGGTCACGCCGTTGATCGTCTTCGAACCGCTGCCCTCCGAGAGGAGGTAGAAGAAGTGGTTCGCGACGCCGGACGAGTAGTGGACGTCCTTGGTGCCGACGGAGGAGGACCAGTAGTCCGCCGAGCCGCCGTCCTTGCTGGGCTTGTCCATGTAGCGCAGCGGGGTGCCGTCGCCGTTGATGTCGATCTTCTCGCCGATGAGGTAGTCACCGGGGTCGCTGGCGTTGTTCGCGAAGAACTCCACGCCGGTGCCGAAGATGTCGGAGGTGGCCTCGTTCAGGCCGCCGGACTCGCCGGAGTAGTTCAGGCCCGCGGTGTTCGAGGTGACGCCGTGGCTCATCTCGTGGCCGGCCACGTCCAGCGAGGTCAGCGGGTCGGCGTTGCCGGAGCCGTCGCCGTAGGTCATGCAGAAGCAGCTGTCGTCCCAGAACGCGTTGACGTAGGCGTTGCCGTAGTGCACGCGCGAGTAGGCGCCGACGCCGTTGTTCTTGATGCCGCTGCGGCCGAACGTGCTCTTGTAGAAGTCCCACGTCTCCGCCGCGCCGTAGGCGGCGTCGGCGGCCGCGGTCTGGTCGGAGGAGGAGGTGGAGGCGGTACCGGTGCCGAAGACGTTGGTCGAGCTGGCCACCAGGGTGCCCGTGCCGGACGTCTTGCGAGCCAGGTTGTAGGTCTTGTGGTTGCCCCGCGCGCTGTCGGTGAGCTGGTACGTCGAGCCCGACTGCACGGAGTTGAGGGTGACCGTGCCCGAGTACAGCGTCTTGCCGGTCGCGTTCTCGATGCCCTGGTACTCGTAGAGCTTCTTGCCGGTGGCCGCGTCGGTGATGACGTGCAGCTGGTTCGGGGTGCCGTCGTCCTGGAAGCCGCCGACGACCGTCTCGTAGGCGAGGACGGGCTTGCCGGAGCCGGCCCAGATCACCTTGCGGGCGCCGTCCGCGGCGGTCTTGGCGGAGCCGAGCGTCTTGGCGGCGGACACCGCCTGCTTCTCGGCCTTCGCCGCGGTGATCTGCGGCTTGAGCGAGGAGACCTTGATGGCCGACTTGGCCGCCTTGGTGACGCCCTCGGTCTTGCCGGACTTGGCGGTGTGCACGATCAGGTCGCCGCCGAGCACGGGCAGGCCCGCGTAGGTCCGCTCGTAGCGGGTGTGGAGCGTGCCGTCGACGTCCTTGACGACGTCCTTGACGACGAGCTTCTCCTTGGCGCCGAGGCCTATCTGCTGCGCGGTGTCGGCCGCGCCGGCCTGGGCCTGCTGGATCAGGGTGGTACGGGCCGCCGCGGACAGCTGGGTCGGGGCCGCCGCGAGGGGCTTGGCCGCCGGCTGGGCGGTGGCGCTGGTGGTCACACCAGTGGCGAGCAGGGCTCCGGCGGCGACAGCGGTGGCGATGGCCAGAGTGGTGCGCTTGTGACGCGCGTAGAGGGGGCTCACAGAAGCTCCTTCTCGTGGGGGAGTCCGGGCAGCGTGGGGTTACTGGACCGGAGTGTGTGGCGTGGTGAAGTTGCTGTGCTGTGCGGCGGGTGGAGAGAGAGTGACACCAAGGGCGCGTACATGTCAGGACCCTGAAGTGATGTTGGCTGAAAATCGACAGACCGGTAAACGTTTCAACGGTGTGAACGGACGCTGTCCGAGGGTGCTG
>NZ_JBEYXJ010000198.1:0-6741 GCF_040645015.1 Streptomyces sp. NPDC046881
CGGGCCGCCCCCGCGGGGGGGGTCCCCCGGCCGCGCGCGCCCCGCCCAGTCGCGGCGCCCCCCCGGCCGGGTGGTGCGGGCGGTGTGCTTACCGCGTGCGGTTCTTGGCGATCCGGCCGGCCTTGACGGCCAGCTGGTCGACCTTGCCCGCGTCGGCGAAGCCGCCGACGGACACGGCCTTGACCGTGCCGTCCGCCTTGACGGAGTAGAGCGCCTGCTCGGGGTTGAGCAGGTCGTACGGGCTCTTGCCGTGGGCGGCGAGCATCAGCACGTACCGCTGACCGCCCTTGGCGAGCAGAGTGGTGTCCTTCTCCTGGTACGCCACACCGTTGAAGGTGCCGCCGAGCTGGCTGACCTCGATGGTGTCGCCGACGGCCACCTTGCCGGCGAGGGCCCGGGTGACCTTCACCTTGGAGACGGTGACGATGACCGGGTTCTCCTCGGCCGCCTTCCTGGCCGCCTTGGCCTCGGCCGGCGACAGGCCGGCCTGCGGGTTGGTGGCGGGGTTGTCACCGGCGGGCGCGTCGGGCAGCACCTTCTGCACCCGGGTGCTGACGACGGTGCCCTCAACGACGGCGTCGGACTTCTTGATGACGTCGTCGAGCGAGGAGTACGCGGGGTAGTCCGCGTGGTAGGTCACGGTGTCCGGACCCGCAGCGGCCCTGGCCCCGTCGGAGGAGTTCTCCGCGGAGCAGCCGACGGCGGCGAACGCGGCGAGTACCGCTGTTCCGGCGACGAGGATGTTCCGTCTGGCGTTCATCGGTAGATCCTCTTCACCTCGGACTTGTCATAGGGCTGCGGCGTCTGCACCTTCGAGCGGTCGCGGCTGTGCTTCATCAGCGAGACCTTGCTCGTGTTCGGGTTGTCGGCGAGGCTGAGCCCGTGCCCCAGCTCGTGGGTGCTGGTGCTGCGCACCCACTTGTCGTACTTGGGGATGCTCTTGGTGTCCCGCCACAGGGTCGTGGCGTTGACCTTGATCTGGAAGGAGCGGTGCGCCCGCGTTCCGGACGGCGCGTACAGGCCGTACCAGCTCTGGCTGTAGTTGCCGGCGGTGAAGCTGGGCTTGGCGCTGGAGCTGCGCTTGATGCTCGCCCCGACACCGGCGCGGTTCCAGTTGCCGCGAGCGGTGTCGAAGTACTTGACCCACTCGCCGTTGATGCCGACGGTCTTGACGCTGAACGACCGCTTGGGCATGCCCCCGCTGTAGTACGTCGCGTGGGCGGGGGCCGTGACGGCCAGGGTGCCGGCGACGGCCAGCGCGGCACTCGTCGTCAGGCCGAGTGACACTCGTGCGATTCTTCTATTCAACTGTTCTCCCCGTGAGTTGAGCAGACGGCAGCGACCGGGTACGAACTCGCATCGCTCCACGGTCGGCGCAGCGTGATGCATCCACGTCCTGAATGTCAGGCCGGATGTCAGGTCGCGGGAAAGGAAGCGAAAGGAACGGGGACGCGGAGAGTCGACGCGCCCCGGAAAAGACTGATTTCCCCCTTGTGGATCCCCCGTTGACCGGCTGCACCGAGATGCCGCCTGTGATCGGGACCTAGCCTCACAGGCGGTGCCGGTCCCGGCATCGGTCTCAAGTAGGAAAGCAATCCTCCTACTTGAGGCGGAGGTTTCGCATGTGACGTGGGGTCAGAGGGAGTCGGGGAGCGTCTTCCAGAGGTACGGCCGGTCGGGCGCGGCGCGCAGGGCGGCGAGGACGAGCGGGTGCGGTGCGGCGTAGAGCACGGGGTGGTCCAGCTCGCCGGCGGCGGGGTCGGGGATCCAGGCCAGCCGCTCGCCGGCCAGGGAGAACCGGGCGTCGACGCCCGGTTTGTTGCCGCGCGCGTCCTGCCGGTGCCAGGCCCCGTTGAAGCGGACGGCGACCAGGCCGTGGAGGACGTGGCCGCCCCCGTCGTGGGTCAGGCGCTGGTAGCACAGGGCGGTCGGGATGTCCTCGGCCCGCAGCAGCGCCGCGAGGGCATGGGACTTGGCGTGGCAGATGCCGGTGCCCAGGGCCAGCACGTCGGAGGCGCGCCAGGTGACGCGGAGGTCGCCGGAGTCCTGGGAGTGCGGGATGGCGTCCCGGACGAATTCGTAGGCGGCCCGTGCATAGTCATACGAGTCTGAGGCCTCGGCGGCCAGGCGGCCGGCCGTCTCCCGCACCACCGGATGATGGTGGTCGATGACGTCGTCGGCGGCGAGATAGGCAGAGAGGTCGGCGGTGTTCTGGATCAGCTCCATGCCCGCAGAGCATAGGAATGCGATCACCCGAGCGTCAATGACTTTTCGGGTGACCGCATATCTATGCAGAGCCTCGGGCTAGCGGGCCATCTCCTCCTTGACCGCCGCCACGAAGGTGTCGACGTCCTCCTCGCTGGTGTCGAAGGAGCACATCCAGCGCACCACTCCGGCGGCCTCGTCCCAGAAGTAGAACCGGAACCGCTTCTGCAGCCGCTCGCTCACGTCGTGCGGGAGCTTGGCGAAGACACCGTTCGCCTGCACCGGGTAGAGGATCTCCACGCCGTGCACCGCGCGGACGCCCTCGGCGAGCCGCTGGGCCATCTCGTTGGCGTGACGGGCGTTGCGCAGCCACAGGTCCTTGGCGAGCAGCGCCTCCAGCTGCACGGAGACGAAGCGCATCTTCGAGGCCAGCTGCATCGACATCTTCCGCAGGTGCTTCATCTGCCGCACCGCGTCCTGGTTGATGACCACGACCGCCTCGCCGAACAGCGCGCCGTTCTTCGTCCCGCCCAGGGAGAGGATGTCGACGCCGACCGCATTGGTGAACGTCCGCATGGGCACGTTCAGGGAGGCGGCCGCGTTGGCTATCCGGGAGCCGTCCAGGTGCACCTTCATGCCGTGCGCGTGGGCGTGCTCGCAGATCGCGCGGATCTCCTCGGGCGTGTAGAGGGTGCCCAGCTCGGTGCTCTGGGTGATCGACACGACCTGCGGCATGGCGCGGTGCTCGTCCTCCCAGCCCCAGGCCTGCCGGTCGATCAGCTCCGGCGTGAGCTTGCCGTCGGGCGTGGGCACGGTGAGCAGCTTCAGCCCGCCCATGCGCTCGGGCGCGCCGCCCTCGTCCACGTTGATGTGCGCGCTCTCGGCGCAGACCACCGCGCCCCAGCGGTCGGTGACCGCCTGGAGGGCGACGACGTTCGCGCCGGTGCCGTTGAAGACCGGGAAGGCCTCCGCCGTGGCACCGAAGTGGCTCCGGATGATCCCCTGGAGGTTCTCGGTGTAGTCGTCCTCGCCGTAGGCCACCTGGTGGCCGCCGTTGGCCAGGGCCACGGCGGCCAGCACCTCGGGGTGGGCTCCGGCGTAGTTGTCACTGGCGAAACCGCGGACCTGCGGGTCGTGATGGCGACGCGCGTCGGTCTTGGGAGGGTTCACGGCTTCTCGGTCAGCCACAGACGGTTTCCGTTCACTTCTGCGGCGGGCTTGCTCCAGACGCTCTCGATGGCCTCGGCCAGGTCCTTGACGTCCGTGAAGCCCGCGAACTTCGCGTTGGGGCGTTCGGCGCGCATGGCGTCGTGCACCAGCGCCTTCACCACCAGGATCGTAGCCGCGGACGTCGGCCCCTCGGCGCCCCCGGCCTTGCGGAAGAAGTCGGCCATGGCGAGCGTCCACGCCTCGGCGGCGGCCTTGGCCGCGGAGTAGGCCGCGTTCCCGGCGGTCGGCTTCGAGGCACCGGACGCGCTGATCAGGACGTACCGGCCGCGCTCACTGCGCTGCAGCGCCTCGTGGAACGCCAGGGAGGTGTGCTGCACGGTCTTGACGAGCAGCAGCTCCAGGAAGTCCCAGTCGTCGAGGCTGGTCTTGGTGAAGGTCTCGCTGCCGCGCCAGCCGCCGACCAGGTGCACCAGGCCGTCGACCCGCCCGAAGTCCTTCTCGATGTGCGCGGCCCAGTCCCGGGTGGACTGCAGGTTCAGCAGGTCCACCGTGTCGCCGGTGACAGACGCGCCACCCGAGGCGTAGCGGGCCGCGTCCACGGCCTCCGACAGCCTCTGCGGGTCGTTGTCCGCGCCGACGACGGTCGCCCCGGCCTCGGCCAGGCGCAGCAGGGTCGCGCGGCCGGCGGGTCCACCCGCACCGGCCACCGCGATCACCGCACCGCTGAGAGGCCCGTTCGCGCCGTTCCCCATGTTCTTCCCCTCTGAAGCAGTGTGCTGGACGCGGTCGCTCACGCGGCGACCGGCTCGGCGCTGTCCGCCGTGATGCCCTTGGTGGAGGCGATCACATTCTTCAGCTTCTTGGACAGGGCCTCATAGAACATGCTCAGCGGAAACTCGTCCGGAAGCACGTCGTCCACGAGCTTGCGCGGGGGCTGGGTCAGGTCCAGGGCCTCCGGGCCCTTGGCCCACTTGGAGCCGGGGTGCGGGGCGAGGTAGGTGGAGACCAGCTCGTAGCCGGCGAACCAGTGCACCAGCTTCGGGCGGTCGATGCCGTCCTTGTACAGCTTCTCGATCTCGGCGCACAGCTGGTTGGTGACCTGCGGGGCGCGCTCCCAGTCGATGGAGAGCTTGTTGTCGGTCCAGCGGACGACGTCGTGCTTGTGCAGGTAGGCGAAGAGCAGCTGGCCGCCGAGGCCGTCGTAGTTGCGGTTGCGGTCGCCGGTGACGGGGAAGCGGAACATCCGGTCGAAGAGCACCGCGTACTGCACGTCACGGGCCTGCGGGACGCCGTCCGCCTGGAGCTTCACGGCCTCCTTGAAGGCGGTGAGGTCGCAGCGCAGCTCCTCCAGGCCGTACATCCAGAACGGCTGGCGCTGCTTGATCATGAACGGGTCGAACGGCAGGTCGCCGTGGCTGTGGGTGCGGTCGTGGACCATGTCCCACAGGACGAAGGCCTCCTCGCAGCGCTTCTGGTCGTGGACCATCGCGGCGATGTCCTCGGGCAGCTCCAGGCCCAGGATGTCGACGGCGGCCTCGGTCACCCGGCGGAAGCGGGCGGCCTCGCGGTCACAGAAGATGCCACCCCAGGAGAAACGTTCCGGCGCCTCGCGGACGGCGATGGTCTCCGGGAAGAGCACCGCGGAGTTGGTGTCGTAGCCCGAGGTGAAGTCCTCGAAGGTGATGCCGCAGAACAGCGGGTTGTCGTAGCGGGTGCGCTCCAGCTCGGCCAGCCAGTCCGGCCAGACCATGCGCAGCACGACCGCCTCCAGGTTGCGGTCCGGGTTGCCGTTCTGCGTGTACATCGGGAAGACGACCAGGTGCTGCAGGCCGTCCGCACGGTTGGCGGCAGGCTGAAAGGCCAGCAGGGAGTCCAGGAAGTCCGGCACCGGGAAGCCGCCCTCCGCCCAGCGGCGGAGGTCCTTCACCAGCGCCTGGTGGTAGGCGGCGTCGTGCGGAAGGAGTGGGGAGAGCTGCTCGACCGCGTCCGCGACACGCTCGACGGCCGCCACGGCGTCGGCCCGCTGCGGGGCGCCCTCGGCGTCGAAGTCGATCGAGCCGTCCTTCGACTGCCATGGCCGGATCTGCTCCACGGCATCCTTGAGCACGGGCCATGCCGGGTGCTCCACCACCCTGGTCAGCGGAGAAACCCGATCCTCCGCACCCGACTGCACAAGAATTTCCGTCATGTCCCATCCTCCACAGGAGAACCTCGCGTACGCACACCGTATGCATACCCGGTTTCTCTCAGCAAGAGCGTAGTCGGGAAATTCTTCTGCCTTTCCCCTTGGTCACGGATGTTTTTCCTGCCGCAAACCGTGACGACGCTCACTTCCGTCGACGGCGGACGGCGCCGGAGCGGCGGTGATCCGGTCGGTCAAGGCCCGCGGGGACGCGCCCACGGGAGGGTGACAGCCGGGGCGGATACCGGCCAGCCCGCGCCTGGCCCCGCTCCCGAATGCCCGGCGCAGCCGCGGGTTCAACGCACGGCCCGGCCGTTAGGCTGCGAGCCTGCCGCGTGGACGACGACGTCCGGACGGGTCCGTCGGTCCGCGCGCCGCCGAGCCGCCGTCGACGGAAGCGAGTTGAACCTTGAACTTCCTTACCATCGGTCACCGCGGTGTCATGGGCGTCGAGCCCGAGAACACCCTCCGTTCCTTCGTCGCCGCGCAGCAGGCCGGCCTCGACCTGATCGAACTCGATCTACACCTGAGCAAGGACGGCGCCCTGGTCGTCATGCACGACGCCGAGGTGGACCGTACGACCGACGGGTCCGGCCCGATCGCCGAGAAGACCCTCGCCGAGCTGCGCGCCCTGGACGCGGGCCGCGGGGAGCGGGTGCCGGTGTTCGAGGAGGTCCTGGAGGCGGTGCACGCGCCGTTGCAGGCCGAGATCAAGGACGTGGCGGCGGCGCGGGCGCTGGCCGAGGTGATGCGCGCCCGGGATCTGACCGCGCGGGTGGAGGTGTCCTCGTTCCACGACGAGGCGATCGCCGAGATCGCGCGGCTGGTGCCGGGCGTGCGCACGGCGCTGGTCGCGAGCCGGTACGGCACCGACGTGGTGGACCGCGCCGTCGCCGTGGGTGCCGCGACCGTGTGCCTCAACATCCGCCGGCTCACCCTGGAGATCGTCGAGCACGCGCGCGCGTCCGGGCTGCGGATCATCGGCTGGGTGGTCAACACGCAGGACCACCTGCGGCTGGTGCGCGCGCTGCAGCTGGACGGGGCGACGACGGACTATCCGGAGATCAAGCGCACGGGACGGTTCACGGCCTAGGTCGTGTCCGCAAAGTCCCTCCGTCCGCCCGGAGGGCGGGCCCTGCGGCGTCTGGTGCGTGCTCTCGGCGTGCCGGGTGCAGTCCCTCGTA
>NZ_JBEYXJ010000199.1:0-6519 GCF_040645015.1 Streptomyces sp. NPDC046881
GTACAGAACGTCGGACTGCGTGATGGGCATGCGGTTGTCCTCCTCCTCGGTCCGCCGCGACTCGCGCCCACGATCGACGACGGGTTTCGGAAAGAGGCGCTGGGTGTGGATCAGTCCGGCGGCGATCACGCCGTAGAGGGCGGCGACGAGAATCACGAGCACCGCCGAGCGGCCGTCCGGCGGGAGCATCAGCGCCGCCACCCCCGCCGCGCCGACGAACGCGACGTTGAAGAGCACGTCGTACACGGAGAAGATCCGGCCGCGGAAGCCGTCCTCCACGCAGGCCTGGACGATGGTGTCCGTGGCGATCTTGGCGCCCTGGGTGATCAGGCCCAGAACGAAGGCCGCGACCATGAGTGGCCCGGTGGCGAACGGAAGACCCAGGGCCGGTTCCAGGACCAGGGCCGCCCCGGAGCACACCGCGATCCAGCGACCGGGGCCGAGCCGGCCCGCAGCCCAGGGCGTCACCACCGCCGCCGCGAAGAATCCCGCGCCGGACAGTGCCAGCGCCACGCCGAGCAGCCGCAGTCCTTCCTCGGGCGTGCCGGCGAGCGCGTAGCGGCAGAGCATGAGCAGCAGGACCAGCAGTGCGCCGTAGCAGAAGCGCATCAGCGTCATCGCGGCCAGAGCCGATGCCGCTTCCCTGCGCTGCGGCGCCGCCAGGTGCCGGATGGCGGCGAGCAGCTCGCGTGCCGTCTCGGCGAGCACCGTGGCCAGACGCGGGCGGGCCGGGTGCCGGTCGGGGCCGAGGAGACCGGGCGCCAGGCTCAGGGACGCGAGGCTCGCGCACCCGTACAGGCAGGCACCCGCCAGGACCACGACCGCGTCGGAACCGGAGGCCACGATCCGCACGCCGAAGGCCAGGCCCCCGCCGGCGGTCGCGGCGAGGGTGCCGGCGGTCGGGGAGAGCGAATTGGCCAGCACCAGGCGCTCGGCGTCGACGACCCGGGGCAGGGCGGCCGACAGCCCGGCGAGGACGAAGCGGTTGACCGCGGTGACGCACAGCGCGGAGGCGTAGAAGAGCCAGTCCGGGGCGTCGCCGACCATCAGGGCGGCCGTGGCCGCGGCCAGCAGGGCGCGCAGCAGATTGCCGTAGACGAAGACCTGCCGGCGGCGCCAGCGGTCCAGCAGGACTCCGGCGAAGGGGCCGACCAGGGAGTAAGGGAGCAGCAGGACCGCCATCGCGGAGGCGATCGCGGTGGCCGAGGTCTGCCTCTCAGGGGAGAAGACGACGTACGCGGCGAGTGCGACCTGGTACACGCCGTCGGCCCCCTGGGACAGCAGGCGGACGGACAGCAGGCGCCGGAAGTTCCTCAGGCGCAGCAGGACGCGCAGGTCACGGACGACGGGCATGGATCACACCCTCACACATGCGGAAGGTCCCCGGGTCGCGGAACCCGGGGACCTTCACAGCCCTGGCAGGAGCGTTCTCGTGCGAGCGGCGGCGCCGAGCGCCTTAGCGCTCGACCTCACCGCGGATGAACTTCTCGACGTTCTCGCGGGCCTCGTCGTCGAAGTACTGGACCGGCGGGGACTTCATGAAGTACGAGGACGCCGACAGGATCGGACCGCCGATGCCGCGGTCCTTGGCGATCTTCGCGGCGCGCAGGGCGTCGATGATGACACCCGCGGAGTTCGGGGAGTCCCAGACCTCGAGCTTGTACTCCAGGTTCAGCGGGACGTCACCGAAGGCACGGCCCTCGAGGCGGACGTAGGCCCACTTGCGGTCGTCCAGCCAGGCCACGTAGTCGGACGGGCCGATGTGGACGTTCTTCTCGCCGAGGTCCCGGTCGGGGATCTGGGAGGTGACGGCCTGCGTCTTGGAGATCTTCTTGGACTCCAGGCGCTCGCGCTCGAGCATGTTCTTGAAGTCCATGTTGCCGCCGACGTTCAGCTGCATCGTGCGGTCCAGGATGACACCGCGGTCCTCGAACAGCTTCGCCATGACGCGGTGCGTGATGGTGGCGCCGACCTGGGACTTGATGTCGTCACCGACGATCGGCACGCCGGCCTCGGTGAACTTGTCCGCCCACTCCTTGGTGCCGGCGATGAAGACCGGGAGGGCGTTGACGAAGGCGACCTTGGCGTCGATGGCGCACTGGGCGTAGAACTTCGCCGCGACCTCGGAGCCGACGGGCAGGTAGCAGACCAGAACGTCGACCTGCTTGTCCTTGAGGACCTGGACGACGTCGACCGGCTCCTCGGCGGACTCCTCGATGGTCTGGCGGTAGTACTTGCCGAGGCCGTCGAGGGTGTGGCCGCGCTGGACGGTGACACCGGTGCTGGGCACGTCGCAGATCTTGATGGTGTTGTTCTCGGAGGCGCCGATGGCGTCGGCGAGGTCGAGACCGACCTTCTTGGCGTCGACGTCGAACGCGGCGACGAACTCGACGTCGCGCACGTGGTAGTCACCGAACTGCACGTGCATCAGGCCGGGGACCTTGGACGCCGGGTCGGCGTCCTTGTAGTACTCGACTCCCTGCACCAGCGACGCGGCGCAGTTGCCCACGCCGACGATGGCTACGCGAACCGAACCCATTCCGGTTGCTCCCTGTGTGTACGAGTGAGGCCCTGACTGGGTCTCACGTGGCGGTGTCGCCGGGCGTATCCGTCCGGGGGGTGTCCCCGGGACGGGGCAGGCCGCCCGTCGATCCATTGGTGGTGTCCTGCTGAGCGGACCCCCCGGATGCGGAATCCTTCAGATCCCGACCGGCCCGCTCGCTCTCGATGAGCTCGTTCAGCCAGCGCACTTCGCGCTCCACGGACTCCATCCCGTGGCGCTGGAGCTCAAGTGTGTAGTCGTCGAGGCGCTCCCGGGTGCGCGCCAGGGAGGCGCGCATCTTCTCCAGACGCTCCTCCAGGCGGCTGCGCCGGCCCTCCAGGACGCGCATGCGCACATCGCGCGAGGTCTGCCCGAAGAAGGCGAACCGTGCGGCGAAGTGTTCGTCCTCGTACGCGTCGGGGCCGGTCTGCGAGAGCAGTTCCTCGAAGTGCTCCTTGCCTTCCGCGGTCAACCGGTAAACGATCTTGGCGCGTCGTCCGGCGAGCGGAGCGGCGAGGGCGTCGTCGTGGGTGTTTCCGGGCTCCTCGATCAGCCAGCCGTTGGTGACCAGCGTCTTGAGGCAGGGGTACAGCGTGCCGTAGCTGAACGCACGGAACACACCGAGTGACGTGTTGAGTCGTTTGCGCAGCTCGTAACCGTGCATCGGGGACTCCCGGAGCAGGCCGAGCACGGCGAACTCGAGGATGCCGGAGCGCCGGCTCATCGTCGCCTCCTCCCGGTCCCGCAGGTCGTTCCCGCAGGTCTCGCAGTGCCTGTCAGCGTCTTTATCTCGCGCTGATGTATCGACTCGATACATCACGACGATAGAACGGCCTCCCCCGAGCGACAAGAGGGGCGATGGTGAACGGGATCACATCACCGATTCGCAGGAGGCAACTTGCCTGTTTTGGGGTGAACTTCGTGGCTCGGCCGGTTTTGGTGGTGCGTAGTCTGTGCGGCATGCACACCACCGGGAACCGCGTGATGCCCGGGGAGCGTCGTCGTCCCCGGTGCAGTACGGGTGAATGCAGGACCGACCACATCCGTACTCCGGGGGGACCGGAAACCAGCCGCCGTTCCA
This sequence comes from Streptomyces sp. NPDC046881, assembly GCF_040645015.1. Classification (NCBI taxonomy): domain Bacteria; kingdom Bacillati; phylum Actinomycetota; class Actinomycetes; order Kitasatosporales; family Streptomycetaceae; genus Streptomyces; species Streptomyces sp. NPDC046881. The sequence goes on from NZ_JBEYXJ010000199.1 coordinate 3,624, forward strand.
GGCGCGCACGGGTGCGCCTGCCCGAGGAGTAATCGTTCGATGAGCGAGCACCGTCGCAAACCGCAGCAGCCGCAGGGAGGCGGACGTGCCGCGGCCCGACGCGGCCAGTCCGGATCGTCCCCCGGCCGCCGTGCGGCACCGCGAGGCGCCACCGGATCTCCTGCCGACTCCTATGGGTCCCCTTCCTATGGGTCGGAGGCCACGGGTCCGGGAGGCGAGGAGCGTCCCTACGGCGGCCGTGCCGAGGCCCGCCGTGCCGCACAGAAAGGCGGTCGACGCAGAACCGCCGAGAACACGCCTCCCGGCGGCCGGCGCGGCGGCCCGGGCGGGCCGACCGGGCCCGGACGCGGGCGGGGCCGCGCGACGACGGCACCCGGCAAGAAGCGTTTCATCGACTACCCCAGGGCCGGCAAGGACGGCTGGCGACGCTGGGTACCGTCCTGGAAGCTGGTCAGCGGGCTGTTCATCGGCTTCGTCGGCAGCCTGGTCGTGATGGTCGGCGTCGGCTACGCGATGGTCTCGATCCCGAACGAGAACGACGCGGCCAAGTCGCAGAACAACGTCTACTACTGGGCCGACGGCAAGCAGATGGTGGCCACGGGCACCGGGGTCAACCGGCAGAACGTCAACATCGACCAGATCCCCGAAGCGATGCGGTACGCGGTGATCTCCGCCGAGAACAAGTCCTTCTACCAGGACTCCGGCGTGGACCCCATGGGCATCGCGCGTGCCGTGGCCAACATGGCACGGGGCGGCCAGACGCAGGGTGGCTCGACGATCACCCAGCAGTATGTGAAGAACACCTACCTGAGCCAGGACCAGACGCTCACCCGCAAGTTCAAGGAGATGTTCATCTCCATCAAGGTGGGCGCGAAGCTCGACAAGAACGACATCCTGCAGGGTTACCTGAACACTTCGTACTTCGGCCGTGGTGCGTACGGCATCCAGGCGGCGGCGCAGACCTACTACGGCAAGAACGCGGTCGACCTCAAGCCGGGCGAGTGCGCCGTCCTCGCGGCGCTGCTCAAGGGCCCGACGTACTACGACCCGGCCGGCAACCAGGACCTGGACAAGTCGGCGACCCCGCAGGCCAACCTGAAGCGTTCCCAGGAGCGCTGGGCCTGGATCCTCGGCGAGATGCACAAGGACAAGCACCTCTCCGACGTCCAGTACCAGGACGCGATCAAGAAATACCCGGTGCCCGACGGCCGCAAGGCCACCAAGGGGATGACGGGGCAGATCAGCTACCTGGCCGACACGGCGAAGAAGTACGTGCTCGCCCACTCCGACATCACGGAGGCGCAGTTCGACAAGGGCGGCTACCAGATCTACACGACCTTCGACAAGAACAAGGTCAACGCGCTGGCCAAGGCCGTCAAGAGCGTCCAGAAGGAGCGTCTCGACCCGAAGCACCGGGACCTGGACAAGTACGTCCAGTTCGGTGCGGCCTCGGTGAAGCCCAAGGACGGAAGGATCGTCGCCCTGTACGGCGGTGACGGCTACGAGAACGGACACTTCACCAACAACGCGGACACCTCCGGTGTCCCCGTGGGTTCGACCTGGAAGCCGTTCGTGCTCGCCGCCGCCATGCAGTACGGCACGTACAAGTCCGAGGGTGAGGGTGTCTCCCCGCTGAGCAAGTACAACGGCAACGACCATCTCAAGGTCTTCAAGCCGGACGGGTCGTACTACCTCAACAAGAACAACACGCCCTTCTACCAGAACAACGAGGGTCCCAAGCCCTGGGGGTACATCAGCCTGCGCAAGGCGATGGAGCAGTCCGTCAACACGCCGTTCGTCCAGCTCGGCGTCGATGTGGGGATGACACACGTCCGGGACGTGGCCAAGGCGGCCGGCATTCTCCCCCAGAGCATGTCGCAGAACCTCAACCCGTCCTTCGCCATCGGTACGTCGACGCCCAGCGCCATTCGCATGGCCGACGCCTATGCGACGTTCGCCGCCTCCGGCAAGCAGGCCGACCCCTACTCCGTGACCGCCGTGAAGACCAACGGCGTGGACGCGCCCAGCTTCGTCAAGCCGAAGCCCGCTCCCCAGCAGGCGCTGGACGCGGACATCGCCAACAACGTGACGGATGTCCTGGAGAACGTGATCCAGAACGGTACGGGTCAGAAGGCCAGGGCCCTCGGCCGTACGGCGGCGGGCAAGACCGGTACCACCGACGAGAACAAGTCGGCCTGGTTCGTCGGCTACACCCAGCAGCTGTCGACCTCTGTGGCGATGTTCCGTGAGAACCCCAAGGACCACAAGCTGCTGTCCATGAACGGAACGGCCGGTGTGGACTCGATCCACGGTGGTGACATCCCGACGCTGGTGTGGACCGAGTACATGAAGGACGCGCTCAAGGGAACGAACGACCTCGGCTTCCCGGACGCCACCGAGATCGGAACGGTCCAGAACGAGGCGGGCGCCCCCTCCCCGACCCCGAGCGTCACCATCACGCCGAGCAAGACGCCGAGCGCAACGCCGAGCCCGTCGCCGAGCCAGACGACCACCACGCCGTCTCCGTCGCCGAGCGAGTCCTGCCAGTTCGGCAGCTGGGACCCGAACTGCGACGGGAACGGCAACGGCAATGGAAACGGCAACGGAGGCGTGGACACGGGCGGTGTCGACGGAGGCGGAGGCACGTCACCGACGCCGACGGTCACGGACACGACCGGGACGGGCACCACCCGAGGAAACGGCAACGGGGGCTTCTTCGGAGGCCAGACGGGTTAGCCCGGTGATCCGACCGGTTGGCGACCATATCGCCCGCCAGGGGTGTTTCACGTGAAACATGGGCCGCCGCACCTGCCAGGTGCGGCGGCCCGCGGTTTTTTGCCAGGCGGGTTCGGCAGGATGTGCCCCCAGCCCCGGGCAGAGATGAGATCGGAAGAGC
>NZ_JBEYXJ010000200.1:0-6479 GCF_040645015.1 Streptomyces sp. NPDC046881
TGTCGTCGGTCCTCGACGCTCCGCGTCGACTCCCTCCTCCGCCTTGCAGCTGCACGCACCAAGCCCCGCTCGGGTCGGCCAGGTGGCGCGGTCGCTCGGGACCGGCCTGATCCGGAAGAAAGACCCTAGGTCCGTCGGGCCCCGACCATGCGCAGCACGAGGTCGGCGTAGAGCGCGCCGACCTCGTCGGGGGTGCGTGGACCGTTGACGTTGAACCAGCGGGCCACGTCGATGCACAGCGACAGCACGGCGAGCGTGGTCCCGTGGACGTCGAGCACGTCGAACTCGCCCGAGGCCACGCCGTCCTCGATGATCCCGCGCACCTCGGCGTCCACCTGCTGGCGCAGCGCGACGATCTCGGCGCGGGCCTCGGGGCCGAGGGCGTCGAGTTCGTACTGCACGACCCGCGCCGTGGTGCGCCGTCCGGCGTGCCAGCGGACGAAGGAGCCGACGGCGTCGGCCAGCCGCTCCTCTGCGCTGCCCTCGCGGCGGGCCGCCGCGCGCAGGATGGCCAGGGCCCTGTCGTGGCCGATCCGGCTGATCCGGTGGAGCAGCTCTTCCTTGGTCTTGTAGTGGATGTAGAGCGCGGCCGGGCTCATGCCGGCGCGGCCCGCGATGTCCCGGGTCGTCGTCGCGTGGTAACCACGCTCGGCGAAGGCCTCCACGGCGGCGATGAGCAGCCGCCGGGCCGCATCAGGGGTGACCTCTTCCCACGGCTCCACTTCGCCGCCGGTCGTCTCCTCCGCCGTACTCATCGCTCGCTCGCCCCTCTCGTGACAGGAGCACCACCATACCGCCGACGGTGAGCGAGCGCTTAGCGTAGCCTCAGAGCTTCTCGAAGGGGTCGTGGTCGGCGAGCAGCTTCTCCAGGCGGGCCTGGTCGACGCGGCTGACGAGCTGCCCGGCCTCCTGCCGGTCCCGGATGACCTTGGCGAGGGTGAAGGCGGACGTGACGAGGTAGAGGACGGCGATCGCCAGGAAGCCGCGGACCCAGGCGTCGGCGTCGAGCCGGAGGATGCCGATGGCGGTGGCCGCCATGGCGACCGCGAAGGAGGCGACGGCCTGGCCGTAGAACGCGGCCGTGCTCTGCTGTCTGACCGGTGTGTCACTCATGGACAGAGCATCGGCGGACACGGCCTGCGCCACATCCGCCGGGATACTCAGGAAGGTACTCAGAAGGCCGAAACCCCCGTCAGGGAACGCCCGATGAGCAGCTTCTGGATCTGACTGGTGCCCTCGTAGAGGGTCATCACCCGGGCGTCGCGCAGGAGTTTGCCGGCGGGGTACTCGTCGATGTAGCCGTAGCCGCCGAAGACCTGGAGGGCGTTGTTGGCGGCGCGGACGGCGGCCTCGGAGGCGAACAGCTTGGCCTTGGAGGACTCGACGGCGAACGGCTCGCCGCGGTCGATCAGGTCGGCGACCCGCCAGGTCAGCAGCCGGGCCGCGTCCACGTCGACGGCGATGTCGCTGATCAGCTCCTGCACCAGCTGGTGCCGGGCGATGGGCCCTCCGAACTGCTCCCGCTCACCGGCGTAGCGGACGGCCGCGTCCAGCGCGGCCTGGGCTATCCCGACGCAGCCGGCGGCCACCGACATCCGCCCCTTGGCCAGCGCGGACATGGCGACCGAGAAGCCCTTTCCCTCCTCGCCGAGCATCGCCGAGGCGGGCACGCGCACGTCCTCCAGGACGAGTTCCGCGGTGGCCTGGCCGCGCAGGCCGAGCTTGCCGTGGATGGTGCGGCGGGTCAGGCCGGGGGTGTCGGTGGGGACCAGGAAGGCGGACACGCCCTTGTGGCCGGGGGCGTCGGTGGAACGGGCGAAGAGCAGGACGACGTCGGCCCAGGTGCCGTTGGTGATGAACATCTTGGTGCCGTTCACCACGTAGTCGTCGCCGTCGCGCACCGCTCGGGTGATGAGGTTGCCCGCGTCGGAGCCGGTGCCGGGCTCGGTGAGGCCGAAGCAGCCGACGTACTCGCCCGCGGTGAGCCCCGGCAGCCAGCGCCGCTTCTGCTCCTCGCTCCCCCAGGCGGCGATCGTCTTGGCGACGAGCCCGAGGGAGACGGAGACGATCCCGCGGACCGAGGAGTCGCCGCGGCCCAGTTCCTCGGTGACCAGGCAGTAGGAGAGGTGGTCGCCGCCGGAGCCGCCGTACTCCTCGCCGACGGTCAGACCGAGGAAGCCGACCTCGCCGAGCTTCTTCACGATCCCCCGGTCGACCTCCTCGGCGCGGTCCCAGGCGACGGTGTGCGGAGCGATCTCGCGCTCCACGAAGTCCCGGGCGAGCCGCCGTACGGCCGTCTGCTCCTCGCTGAGCCCCAGGTTCACCACGAGATCACCCCACACCTTGAAAGCCGTACATTTAAATTAGCACTGCTAGTTTCCAGTCGCAGCCCTACTATGTGCGCCATGGCCCGACCGCGCAAGCCCCTCCTCAGCACCGACCGGATCGTCGAGACGGCCCGGGACCTCGTGGACCGGGAGGGCCTGACGGCGGTCTCCACCCGCCGGCTCGCCGCGGAGCTGGGGGTGAGCGGGCCCTCGCTCTACAACCACTTCCGCACCAAGGACGAGATCCTGGAGGCGGTCGCGGACTCGGTGAGCGCGCTGGTCGACCTGTCGATGTTCGAGGACGGCCGGGACTGGCGGACCGCGCTGCACGACTGGGCGGTCTCCTACCGGGCCGCCCTGCGCGACCACCCGAACATCGTCCCGGTCCTCGCCCGCGGCCCCGGCCGTCGGCCCGCCGCGCTCCGGCTGGCGGACGCGGTCTACGGCGCGATGGTCGACGCGGGCTGGCCGCCGGCGCAGGCCACCTCCATCGGCGCGCTGATGCGGTACTTCATCATGGGCTCGGCGCTCGGTTCGTTCGCCGGCGGCTTCGTGGACGACGCGAGCGCCTACGACCCCGCCGACTATCCCCACCTCGGTCAGGCCCACCTGCTCGCCGAGCAGCAGGAGAAGATCGACGAGCGGGCCTTCGAGACGGGTCTGAGCGCGCTGTTGGACGGGCTGGCGCAGCAGTACGAGCAGGTGCGGCTGAGCGCGTGAGGACCCTTCGGCCGGCGCCGAAGCGTCGCTGCCGCATGCTGGGTGCATGCGCACGAAGGATCCCCAGGCCGCCGGCCTCGCCTCGCTCGCCTCGCTGATCGCCGACGAGACCCGGGCCGCGTGCCTGCTCGCGCTGCTGGACGGGCGGGCCTGGAGCGCCGGTGAGCTGGCCCGGCACGCGGGGGTCGCCGCGTCCACGCTGAGCGAGCACCTGGGCAGGCTCGTGGCCGGCGGCCTCCTCGCCGAGGAACGGCAGGGCCGGCACCGGTACGTCCGGCTGGCCGGCGCGCGGGTGGCGCAGCTCGTCGAGGACCTGGCCGCGCAGGTGCCCGCCCCCGCGGTACGGCGGACTCCGCGCACCCTGCGGCAGTCGAGCGCGGACGCCGCCATGGCCCGGGGCCGTACCTGCTACGACCACCTGGCCGGGCGGCTCGGCATCACCGTCACCGACGCGCTGACCGAGCAGGGCCTGCTGCGCCAGGACACCGGGTTCGCGCTGACGGACGCGGGGCTGGCGTGGTTCGGCGCGGCGGGAATTCCCCTCGGAACCGGCGGGCGCCGCCCGCTCGCCCGCGCCTGCCTCGACTGGACCGAACGACGGCCCCACCTCGCCGGGGCGGCCGGTGCCGCACTGTGCCGGCATGTGCTGGACGCCGGGTGGTGCGTGCGGATCGGGTCCGAGCGGGCCGTGAAGGTGACGCCGTCGGGCGAACGGGCCCTGGGCGAGCTGCTCGGCATCGCGCCGACGGCGTTGCGCTGAACCGGCCCGCGCGCCAGGTCAGAAGAGCACCAGGGCCCGGCCGCCCTTCCCGGCCAGCATGTTCTCGAAGGCCGACGGAATGCCCTCCAGCCCGATCCGCTCGGTGACCAGGACCGACAGGTCCAGTCGGCCCTTGCGCACGTGCTCGGCGAGGACCGGCAGGTCGCGGGCCGGGTCGGTGTTGCCGTAGACGCAGCCGGACAGGGTGCGGCCCCAGTGGAAGATCTCCAGGGCGTTGAAGGTGACCTGCTCGTCCTTGCCGCCGATGCCGACGACCGTGGTACGGCCGCCCCGGCGGGTGGAGTCCCAGGCGGCGCGGATGCTGACCGCGCGGCCCGCGCACTCCACGGCGACGTCGACGCCCTGCTTGCCGGTCAGGGCGCGGATCTCCCGGGGGGTGGTCTCGGAGGCGAGGACGTAGTCCGTGGCGCCGGCCGCGCGGGCCAGTTCCTCCTTCGCGGGCGAGACGTCGACCGCGACGATGCGGGACGCGCCGGCGATCCGGGCCGCCTGGAGGGTGGCGAGGCCGACCCCGCCGACCCCGAACACGGCGACCGTCTCGCCCTCGCGGACCTTCGCCGCGTGGTGGACGGCGCCGTACCCGGTGAGGACGGCGCAGCCCAGCAGGGCGGCGTCGGCCAGCGGCACCCCGTCCGGCAGCGGCAGCACGCAGGACGCGGCGACCACCGTCTCCTCGGCGAACGCGGCCACGTTCAGGCCGGGGTGCAGCTCGGTGCCGTCGGTGGTGCGGGCGTAGACGTCCGCGGCGCCGTTCAGCGCGTTGGCGCACAGCCAGACCTCGCCGAGCGTGCAGGCATGGCACCTTCCGCAGGACGGGGCCCAGTTGAGGACCACGGGGGCGCCGGGCGAGACGTGGGTGACGCCCTCTCCGACGGCGACGACGGTGCCGGCGCCCTCGTGGCCGAGGACGGCCGGGACCGGCACCCGCATGGTGCCGTTGGACAGGGACAGGTCGGAGTGGCAGACGCCTGCGGCGGCGAGGCGGACCCGGACCTGGCCGGGCCCCGGGTCGGGCAGCTCGATGCCGGTGATCTCCAGCGGGGCGCCGATGGCGGGCAGGACGGCGGCTCGTACGGCCATGGGAGTCGGACTTCCTTAGAACTGGAGGGACTTGGTCTGCAGGTACTCGGCGAGCCCGTGCGCGCCGAGTTCCCGGCCGACGCCGGACTGCTTGTAACCGCCGAAGGGCGCGAGGGGGTTGAACCGGCCGCCGTTGATGTCGACCTGGCCGGTGTCCATGCGGCGGGCGAAGGCCACCGCGCCGGCCTCGTCGGCGGCCCAGACGGCGCCCGCTAGGCCGTACACCGTGCCGTTGGCGATGCGCAGGGCGTCCTCCTCGTCGTCGTACCGCAGGATCGACAGGACCGGGCCGAAGATCTCCTCCTGGGCGATGGTCATCTCGGGTGTCACGTCCGCGAAGACCGTGGGGCTGACGAAGTAGCCCTTCTCCCGCGGGGCCTCGGGGCCGCCGGCGACCAGCCGGGCGCCCTCGGCGACGCCCTTCTCGATGTAGCCGCGCACCCGGGCCTGCTGCCTGGCGCTGACCACCGGGCCGATGCGGTCGGCGTACTTGGCGGCGGCGGTGGCGGCCAGTTCGACGGCCTCGGCGTACCGGTCGCGGTGGACCAGCATCCGGGTCCAGGCGCTGCACGTCTGGCCGGAGTTGGACATCACGTTGGCGACACCGACGTTGACCGCCTTGGCGAGGTCGGCGCCCGGCAGGATGACGTTGGCCGACTTGCCGCCCAGTTCGAGGGCGACCTTCTTCACGGCGGCTCCCGCCACCGCGCCGATCTGCCGGCCGACCGCCGTGGAGCCGGTGAAGGAGACCAGGTCGACGCCCGGGTGCTCGGCGAGGGCCTGTCCGGCGACCGGGCCGAGGCCGGTGACCAGGTTGAACACGCCCGCGGGCAGGCCCGCCTCGTGCACCGCCTCGGCGAAGAGCTGGGCGGTGAGCGGGGTGTCCTCGGCGGGCTTGAGGACGATCGTGCAGCCGGCGGCGAGGGCCGGGGCGACCTTGGCGACGATCTGGTGGAGGGGGTAGTTCCACGGGGTGATCGCGCCGACCACGCCGACCGGCTCGTGCAGGACGGTGGAGTTGCCGACCTTCTCCTCGAAGGCATGGGTCGCGGCCAGCTCGGCGTAGGAGCCGGCGACGGCGATCGGCACGGCGGCGTGCACGTTCCGGGAGAACGGGAGCGGCGAGCCCAGTTCCGCGGTGACCGTCTCGGCGATCTCGTCCGTGCGGGCCGCGAGGGCGTCCCGCAGGGCGGTCAGGCGGGCGGCCCGCTCGGCCGGCGGTGTGGCGGCCCACCCGGGCAGGGCGGCGCGCGCGGCCCGTACGGCGGTGTCGACGTCCAGCGCGCCGCCCGCCGGGACCCGGCCGATGACCTGCTCGTCGGCGGGGTTGACGACGTCGATCACGTCCCTGCTCTCGGCGGGGCGCCAGGCGCCGTCGATGTACAGGCCGTCATGTGCCTTCATGCTGTGTCCTCCCGGCGGGTCCGCGTCGTCAGGCACACAAACTAGCGATGATAGTTTTCCGGCGCCAGACGTTCCTGAACCGCGGACGTTCCGGGACATCATCGCGAACGGGCCGGCCGGCGCGGGCAGGTCACGCGCACCCGTACCCGCAGCAGCCGGGGCCGTAC